>DASXPZ010000937.1:0-8127 GCA_036493275.1 Pirellulales bacterium | reverse complement strand
GTCGAGCGCAGCGAATACCACCGGTAAAGAACATAGAAAATCTCGTCGTCCCGACCCCAGTGGGGTCGCACAGATTGCGCAAGATTCGTTCCAGCAGCAGTGAGTCACACGATCTGCGACCTTCTGCCGGGGTCGAACTACGACGATCGTGGAGTGATCGTCTACCGGGGGTGTTCGCTGCGCTCAATCCCCCGGCTAATATCTGGGATCCCTGCCGGGATCCTAATACGCGCTATCCTCGCGCACGCGGCGGAATCTGCCAATCCGCGCAGCAACACCCAAATGGGCGCCAATCCCACAAAATCTGATAAATACCGACTCACAACATCGCCCTATCGCGCGCTCGCCTGGCCCCAGGTCTTGATCGCATCGTCCGGGACCTTGACCAGCGGCTCATAACGCGGATGGCGCGATTCCTTGTACGGGTTGTTCCGCGCCGCGTTGTAGCAGCAGATCAGCGACCAGCGCGGGCGATCCGAGCGGTTCTGATCCGAGCGGTGCAGCAAGTTCGAGTGAAAGAACAGCGCGTCCCCCGGCTCGGCTTCGATGTAGACCAGTTCCATCCGCCGCAGCGCCTCGTCGACCCGTTCCATGTCGGCGCCGGTTTGCTCGCCCACGCGGCCGTGGTCGATGCGGCCCATCTGATGCGAGCCGCGGAGGACTTGCAGGCAGCCGTTTTCGCGATTCGCCTGGTCGACCGCGATCAGGCAACTGGCCAGCAGCGGAAACAGGCAGCCGTTGTGATACCAGTAGCCGTAATCCTGATGCCACTCCCACGCGCCGCCGACGCGCGGCTCCTTGAGCATCATCTTGGTGTGATAGTGATACACCTCGCCGCCAAGGACCTGCTCCATCCGGTCGACGATCCGCGGCGAGCGCGAGAACATGCCGTAGAGATCCTCGCCGGCGTGGTTCCAAAGCGCCAGCCGCGTCTCGGCGCCTTGCGCGTCTTTTCGCGCGTACGCGCCGGCGGACAAGGCCGGATCTTGCCGGGCGTGCGAAAGCAAGATCGCCATCTCGTCAGCGTCGAACAAATGGCGCGCGAGCAAGTAACCGTCGCGCTCGAACGCGGCTAGTTCTGCGGCGGTGAAAACGTCAGCATGCATACAGTGCTCTCCCAGTTGCAAAGCTTTGTTTCCAATATAGCAAAGGCTTGGGGTTGGGACTTGCGGCTGATATGCGTGCGAGACGATGAGCTGTGCGGTCCAACAGCAGGTCTTCGTTGGCGCCGTCGTGATCTTAATTGACCACGACGACTCAACGACAGACATAGAAAGGCTTGGTAAACGCCTGAAATACGAAGAACCCGCGGCTAGCGCCTAGCGGCTCACAGAGCGCGACCGGAGCGGCGCAAGCCGCTCGGTGAATGCGCGAGAACGCCGAAACACAAAGAACCGGTGGGCTCGCGCGCAATCCGCTCAAAGAGGGAACACGCTTGCGTCCGCTCTCGCGCTGCGGATAATCGCGGTTGTTGAACAATCCGAAACGATCCATCTGCGCGCGTCGCCGTCGCGCTTTCAAAACAAAAGGAGTCAGAGAATGAAGGCCGCATACATCGAGCAACAGGGCCCGCCCGAGGTGATCCAGTATGGCGACGTTGCGACGCCGAAGCCGGCGCCCAGCCAGGTCTTGGTTCGCGTCGGGGCCGTTTCGGTGAATCCGATCGATACGTACATTCGCAGCGGACTGATCAAGGCCGAATTGCCGAAGCCGTTCATCATCGGTTGCGACCTGGCCGGCGTGGTCGAAAGCGTGGGACCGGGCGCGACGCGCTTCAAGCCGGGCGACCGCGTCTGGGGGACCAACCAGGGTTTGCAGGGACGACAAGGCACGTTCGCGGAATTCGCGGCCGTCGATGAGCAGTGGCTCTATCACACGCCGAAAAATGTTCGCGACGAAGACGCCGCCGCCATTTCACTGGTCGGTATCACGGCGCACATCGGACTGGTCGGGCGAGCCCATCTCCAGCCGGGCGAAATCCTATTCGTTAACGGTGGCACAGGGGGCGTCGGCTCGAGCGTCTTACAAATGGCCAAGGCGCTGGGTGCCCGCGTGATTACCACGGCCGGTTCGGACGCGAAAGTGGCCGAGTGCAAGCAAGCGGGCGCCGACCTGGCAATCAATTACAAAACGGCGGACGTCGACGCCGAGGTGCGAAAGTTCGCGCCGGCGGGTGTGAACGTCTGGTGGGAAACGCTCCGCGAGCCCGACTTCGACCGCACCGTAGCGCTACTCGCGCCGCGCGGGCGGATGATCTTGATGGCGGGGCGCGAAGCGCGGCCGGTCTTTCCGGTCGGCCCATTCTACGTCAAAGGCTGCGCGCTGCACGGCTTCGCGATGTTCAACTCGACAGCAGACGAGCAGCGCGTCTGCGCCGACGATATCAATCGCTGGCTCGACGCCGGAAAATTGAAGCCGCGAATCGGCCGCGTGATGAAACTCGCTGAGGCGGCAGCCGCGCATCGATTGCAAGAAGAGAACACGCTGCAGAAAGCCGGCACGCTGGCAGGCAAGATCGTGCTGACGCCGTAGTTCGCCCGAGGCGAACAGAAGATAGAAGGTAGAGAGTGGAAAGTAGACTTTTGTATTCTACTCTCAACTTTCTCCTCTCCACTCTCTCGCCGCAGGCGCGCTACTCGGTGATGGCTTCTTTCACCGGCTGAACGAAGTGCGGCGTTTTGGCGCTGGCGGTCAGCTCGGCGGCCTTTTTGTCGGCCTGTTTGCGCTCGCTGTATTCGAACAGCGCGACGCGCTTCAGCGACTGATTAAACACGCCCCAGAAGGCCTTCATCCGCACGTCCTTGGCGGCCTTGGCGCGGCTCTTGCGCTTGGCGGGGGCTTTTTTAGCTGGTTTCGCCTCTTTGCCTTCCTTGCTGGCTTCGGCCGCGTCGTTCTCTCGTCTCAATTCTTTGCGGCTGACGATCTTACGAGCCATGGCGTGGTTCCGCTTTGAGAGTGGAGGGCGCTGCGGCCCACAATTGCAGGGACAACGCCCCCCCAATTGCATGGAAAAAGACCCGGCCGCTACGAACCGCACATGATAACGAAACAACCGCAGATCGGCCAGGGCCGCTCGTCGTCCAATGATCAGCTTCTCGGCAAATACCTAACGGACCGTCAGTCCTCCCACTCGTCGGCCGGGTCGAACTTCGGCAGGCAGACGATCATCACCTTCATACGTCCCAAGGCTCGGTGGCGGACGCCGGGGCGAATCAGGACGCACATGCCGGGTTGAACCGGGATAACCTGGTCGTCGAGCTCCATCCGGGCGTCGGGGCCGCATTCGAGAAAATAGTACGTCTCCGTCAGTCGCTTGTGGTAGTGCCGGCGGGCGTCGACCGAGATCTCGGTCTGATGGATTGTGGCCGGATAGTCCGGCAGATCCGCAAATGCCCGACGCGCCGACCCGCACGGACAGTCGACCGGGGTAATCTTGGCAAAGTCTACGACCTGCCAGCGCTCGTCGGCGTGTACGTCCATCGGGATCAGCTCCAGGTACTCGACGGGGGCATGATGCGAGCACGCGCGATAGGCGGGCCGCTTGGCGGAACCCCTTGCAATGGCAGGATATCAGCTAGCGAATGCGTGAGCCACGGGCTCGTTTTGCGCGCGTCGATTGTGGGTTGCTGGGCGAGGCGTGAGCGCTCAACGACGGCCCGCTTTTTCGACAATGTTTCGCCAGCTTACGCGCGCGTCAAGGTTTGCGCTGTAAGAGCCTTAAGCCATTTGCTGAAAATTACTTCCGGCTACTCAAGGCTGGTTGGAATCGAGACCGATACCCTATTTGTCCCTCTTTGAGGAACACCTGCCATCCAAAGGCAAGTCAGGGAAGCTTTGAGCCGCCGCTAGTGTTATCGAGCCAAGGAATGGTTCGACGGCGTTCATTGCGAAAACGGTTTGAACTACGGGTTTCGACCCCAAGCTGTCTGACTGCAACCGCCCGACTACCCCACCGCGTCCTGGTTCTCCCCCACGGTAGAGCCCACCCACGGAACCGAGCGACTCGACTCGCTCATTAAAGCACCCGGTAGATTCGTTCGTTTGCATGTCTGGCACGCACTGCCGCTCGTAGTTCTTTCACAGGAGACGATGGTCGATGAAATGGAACATGTTGTTTGGAGCGCTAGTTGTTAGCGTGGGCCTGTGTAGCCAGAGCTTCGGCTTCGAACTTCTGGATCGCATGCTCGGAATCAATGGTTACGGTGGTGGCGGCGGCGGATGCAGCAACTGCTGCGAGCCGTCTTGCTGCGAGCCGTCTTGCTGCGCTGCCCCCAGCTGCTGCGAGCCGAGCTGCTGCGAAGCTGCTCCCTCGTGCTGCAACAGCTGCAATAGCTGCAACACCGGCTGCTGCAAGAAGAAATGCTGCTTGTTCGGCGGTCTGGGCGGTCTGTTCGATTGCCACTCGTGCAAGAAGAGCTGCTGCCAGACCTCGTGCTGCCAGTCCTCGTGCGAGCCAAGCTGCTGCGAAGCTGAGCCGACCTGTGCTGCTCCTTCTTCGTGCTGCGAAGCTCCTTCCTGCTGCGACACTTGCAACAGCTGCAACAGCTGCTGCAACACCGGCTGCTGCAAGAAGAAGTGCTGCGGTGGTCTGCTCGGTCTGTTCAAGTGCCACAAGTCGTGCGGTAGCTGCTGCAACAGCTGCAACACCTGCAATAGCTGCTGCAACACCTGCAACAGCTGCGCCGGTGGCTGCAGCAGCTGCGGTGACGGCGCTCCGGCTGCTCCGGCCGCTGCCGACGCTGCTGGCGACGTCCCCCCTTCGCCCCCGATTGCCGACCAGTCGGCTTCGATCCAGGGCAAGCGTCGTGTTGTCCGCACCAGTGCGGTCTCGCGTCGCTAAGCTGTAAGCGACGAGCACAAACGTGCAAAATCAAGCCTGCCCGGGAAACTTTCCCGGGCAGGCTTTTTTGCGTTCTATCAGCGCGCAGTGTGACGAAACCAAATCGTCTGCCGGCAATTAGGCGGCCAGGGCTTCGGGATAGGCGAACCCGGTTCCGGCGTCCATCCAACGTCGCAGGGCGACCGCGGCCAGATGCCCGCCGAAGGCCACCGAGAGCTTCAGCGCCGCCTGAAAGCGCATTTTGCGGCCCACTAGCGGAATGCAGTCCAGATTGCATTCCGGATCTTGTTGAGTGAGATTCAATGTGGCCGGGGCAAAGCCGTCTCGCAGGGCCAAGGCGGTAATCGCCAACTCGACGCTTCCCGACGCGTTAACCAGGTGGCCCAACATCGACTTCGTGGAACTGACCCACAGTTTGTCCGCCGCGGAGCCCAGCGCGCGGCGAATTCCGCGCGATTCCACGACGTCATTTTGCAGCGTCCCCGTGCCATGCGCGTTGATGTAGTTTACGTCGCCCGGTTTCATCCGCGCGTCGTCGAGCGTGACCGAGATCAATTGGGACAGCGCGTCGCTGTCGGCGTCCAAGCCGGTGACGTGATGCGCCTCGGCCAGCATCTTGCCGCCGGCAATTTCGGCGTAGATCCGCGCGTTGCGCGCCAGCGCGTGGGCGCGCCTCTCCAGAATGAACATCGCGGCGCCTTCGCCCATCACGAAGCCGCTCCGCTGACTATCGAATGGGCGACAAGCCTGCGCCGGATCCGCGTGATGCGCGAGCACGCCCATCCGGTGAAATCCGGCCGCGAACAGCGGATGAAATCCCTCAGCGCTGCCGGCCAGGGCGATGTCCGCCTGGCCATCGCGGATCGTTCGCACTGCCGCCAGAATATCGACCAGGCCGCTCGCGCAAGCGGTGGAATGACAAATGCGCGGGCCTGCCAGACCGTAGCGATTGGCCACGGATACGCAGCCGGTGTTGGGCATCCATTGCTGCCACCAGGGAATGGCCGCCGGATCGAGCAGATCGAAGCGCCCCATCTGCTCGACGACGAAGCTGTCGTCTCCCATATGCCCGCTGATGGCGCAGGCGAAGCGGTCTCGGTCGACGCGTGTGAGATTGACACGGCCGTCGGCCATGGCTTCGGCGGCGGCGATGTGCAACAGCGTGATCGCTTTCAGCTCTCCGCGCTGCACGCCGGGAACGTCGACCGGCGCGCCGATCAACAGATCATCCGGAATGCTGGGCAGACCGCGGATTGAGCGCACGCCGCTCTGGCCGCGCCGCACGGCGCGCCACACGCTCTCGCGATCGCGCCCCACCGAGGCAATCATGCCGATGCCGGTGATGACGACCGCATCTCCATCGTCGTAATATGGGCCGACGGTTCGAAACACGGTATTCGCTTTCTGACGGATCGTCCTGCGCAGCGCAACGACCGCCCTGACCAAGGAGGGGCGATCGCGCACGATTTCCTGACGGATTCAAACGGATAGAATCACGAGCCGGCGCGATCGAGAGACCGCGACGCCCCGAAGAGTCCCGATTCTGGAGAATTCAGTGAGGCGAGTCAAGTTAAGCTTTCGCGCTTATCCAAACTCTTTACAGACCCTGAAGTTACTGGATGCGGGGGCAGGCGGGGAGTTCTATTCCAGAATCGCCGGCAATCCATGACAGGTATACGCGACTGTTACGTCCCTCAGGCCCTGCTGCCAGGCAATTGAATCCTTCAACCGGCTGTTAGGGAGTTTCCACCTCGCGCAGGCGTTCCCCTCGCTGGACGCGCCGAGCCACGGCCGCCCCAATAAACCCACCGAATAACGGGTGAGCGTGCGTCGGCTTGCTCTTGAATTCAGGGTGGAACTGCACCGCCACAAACCACGGATGCGAGGGAAGCTCGATGAGTTCGACCAACGCGCCGTCCGGACTCAAACCACCGAACAGCATGCCATGCGCCGCAAATTGCTGGCGGTAGACGTTATTGAACTCATATCGGTGACGATGCCGCTCGCGGATACGCAAAGAATGATAAGCCGCGGCAGATCGGCTATCTGGGGCGAGATCCGCCTCTTGAACGCCCAATCGCATCGTGCCACCCAGTTCGGTAATCGTCCGCTGCTCGTCCAGCAGGCAAATCACCGGATGGGGCGTGTCTTTGTTGAACTCAGTCGAATGGGCGCCGGAGAGGCCAACCACGTTGCGGGCAAACTCGATCGCCGCGCACTGCATCCCCAGGCAGATCCCAAAAAACGGGATATTGCGTTCGCGAGCGAAGCGGATCGACTCGACTTTCCCCTCGATGCCACGCTCGCCGAATCCTCCCGGAACCAGCAAGCCGTCGTAGCCCGCTAACAGGCATTCCGGTCCTTCGCGCTCGACCTCTTCGCTCTGAATTCGCTGGATACGGATCTGCGTGCTGTGGGCGATGCCGGCGTGATCGATCGCCTCGTAAATCGACTTGTAGGCGTCGCGATGCTCGGCGTACTTGCCCACCACGGCGATGCTGATCTCTTGCTTCGGATTGCGCAGCTTGTGGAGCAGGTCGCGCCAGTCGCGCATGTCGAGCTGACCGGCCGGCAGCCCCAACTGTCTGACGATCAATTCGTCGAGTTGGTTGTCGACCAGGCTCAAGGGGACTTCGTAGATCGAAAAGTCCTTGTCCTTCTCTTCGATCACGGCTTCTTTGGGGACGTTGCAGAAGAGCGCGATCTTCTCACGGTCCTCGCGACTGATCGAACGCTCGGTGCGGCAGATCAAAATGTCGGGCTGAATACCAATCTGCCGCAATTGCCCCACCGAGTGTTGCGTCGGCTTGGTTTTCAACTCGCCTGCCGCTTTCAGATAAGGAACCAGCGTAAGATGGATGTAGAGGCAATTTCCTTTGCCCACGTCGAGCGAAAATTGCCGAATGGCTTCTAAAAAGGGCTGGCTTTCGATATCGCCGACGGTGCCGCCGATCTCGGTGATGACGACGTCGACGTTGTCTCCCCCGAGCTTGGCGATCACGCTCTTGATTTCGTTCGTGATGTGCGGAATCACCTGCACGGTTTTTCCCAAGAACTCGCCGCGCCGCTCCTTAGTGATCACCGACAGATAAATCTGACCGGTGGTGTAGTTCGAATCGCGCGTCAGGGGGCTATTGGTAAACCGCTCATAATGTCCCAGGTCAAGATCGGTCTCGCTCCCATCGTCCAGCACGTAGACCTCGCCATGCTGGTAGGGGCTCATCGTGCCGGGATCGACGTTGATGTACGGATCGAGCTTCTGCATCCGCACCCGCAGGCCGCGCTGC
>DASXPZ010000936.1:0-6092 GCA_036493275.1 Pirellulales bacterium | reverse complement strand
GGCGTCTTAGCCGTTCCGCTTGCGACGGGCAGCAAAGGCCAAACCGAGGGCGCCCAAGCCAGCCAGAGCCAACGTGGTGGGCTCGGGGACCGGGGTGTAGTGGTACGTGACCGTTGCCGAGAAACCGAAGTTCGGCGCGGTCGTGCTCGAGAAGGTAGGCGAAACATCCGCCGCGTTGGAGGTGTTTGCCGCGCTCGAGTAATTGAAGTTCACGGTGCTCAGGCCGATGTAGGGGGCCATTCCCGACGTGATCGAGCTGCTGTTGCTATCGCTCGAAGGGACGCCGTTGACGAGAACCGAATCTGGACCCGAGAACGTGAAGTCGATCGCACCGGTGAACGGCGCAACCGGGCCGCTATTCGAATTGTTTGGGAAGGTCAAAACCGTCAACGTCGCGGGACCCGAGACGGTGATGTTCGAACCGATCGTTACCGAGGCATTGCCCGGAAAGCCCGATAGATTTTGCAGTCCGTTGCTGCCACCGTCGGAATTACCGGTTACGTCCAGATCAACCTGTGTCAAGGTTCCCAACGAGGGATCAAATTGTGTAACGCCAAACGACCCGCCCGAACCTGTCGGGCTTGGGCCGACACTGACAGGCCCATAAGACACGGTGGCGGCACTCGCGGCAGCGCTCATCAGCGCTACGCAGGCAACGACAACCGCAGCCCCTAAAGTTCTTTTCATTAGGACATCTCCTGATTGTGCAATTCAAAACGGGTGAACGCTCACGGTGGAAATACTAGATGTACGTGTGCTGGTCGCAATCTAATCGGGAAGCAATATAGCCCCCTAGTTGTGGTAGTGTAGACAGCAGACGCCGATCATTGCAACAACTTTTTTGATTTTTGCCGTTTTTTCTGTGAATGCCATTTATTCAGGCCCAAACTATGTGTAATTGCAATCACATTTTCGAGGCGCCAAAACGCCCTCGGAGACCTGCCGAATGGCCTCGCCACGCGTACACTGAATCGAGTCGAAAGTGATCGAAAGAATGGCGGGGAATCCCGGAAAGGCGGCCAAAATGAGTTTCTCCCAGCCCGAGGTGCTGCTCGGAAAACTGACGCGGCGCGAGTTCCGTTCTCGCATGGCCGGCGGGGAACTAAGGGCTTGCGTCATCCCGGTCGGGGCCCTGGAGCAGCACTTAGAGCACCTCGCCATGGAGCATGACTGGCGGAGCGTGAATCACATCGCCCAGCGGGTGGCGGAGCGGCTTCGCCCGCAAGTCCTGGTGGCGCAGGGAGTCATCGCCGGGATCAGCGAGCACCATATGACCCACGCCGGCACGCTCAGCCTGCAGCCGGGGTCGTTTCTCTCCGTTCTGGGCGACATGATCGAAAGCATGGCCCGCGCCGGCTTTCGACATATTCTGGTTCTGAATGGCCACGGCGGAAACACCGCTCCCTGCCGAGGGGTTTGGGACCAATTCCAGCGTCAGGCGCAGGCCAACGTCCACTTCTTGCCCTATTGGGAGGTCTTGAACGAAGCCGACGCCCGCGAGTTGCTCGTCGGAGGACATACCGTGCCGACCGACCTGCCAGGGCACGCGCAAGAGTTCGAAACCGCTTTTGCCCTGGCTGCATTTGCCGAAAATGTACGAACCGATATGTGGACCGATCAGCCCGACCCCAAGCCGGCCTTGGCCACCGCGGCTGCCGGCAAAGAATTCATTGAGCGGATCGTGACACGCGTCACGGCGTACGTTGACGACATGCTGGCCGGTCGCCGCGTCGCTCCGATCCCTCCTTATTTCCCTTGATCTCACGCCCCAATTGCCGCGGCCACTAGCCGCAGGAACGCCCCTTTTGAGTGATCGATCGCCCCGCGAATCGGCTTCGGACGATTTGACCCCCGACAATTTGGGCGCCGCAGATCTGGCGCGCTACGCCAGGCAGGTCCGCTATGCGCCTTTGGGCGAAGAGGGGCAGCGGCGTCTGCTCGCCTCACGGGTTTTGATCTGCGGTTGCGGCGCCCTGGGGACGATGGCAGCCAACACGCTGGTTCGCGCCGGGGTCGGACGGGTGCGGATCGTCGATCGTGATTTTCTGGAACTGAATAATTTGCAGCGGCAGACGCTGTTTGACGAAGACGACGTCCGCGCGGATCTCCCCAAGGCAGTGGCCGCGGCCGCCAAACTGCGGAAGATCAATTCCACGGTCGAAATCGAGTCGATCGTGGCGGACGTCGATTTCACGAACATTGAATCTCTCGTCGCCGGCGTCGATTGCATTGTCGACGGGACCGACAACTTCGAAACCCGTTTTCTGATCAATGACGTCGCGCTCAAGCTAGGCATCCCCTGGGTCTATGGCGGCTGCCTGGGCGCCGAGGGGCAAGCAATGACCATCGTGCCGGGCGAGACCCCCTGCCTGCGCTGTCTGATCCCTGAGCCGCCAGAAGCCGGCGCGGCGCCCACGTGCGACACGGCCGGCATCCTGGCCACGATTATCGGCGTGGTCTCTTCGTACGAGGCGATGGAAGCGATCAAGATCCTATCGGGCCATCGCGAAACGATTTCCCGCGCGCTGACGGTGATCGACATGTGGGAAAACCGCGTGCGACAGGTCAAGCTCGACGCGCTGCGGGAATCGGGCGATTGTCCGGCCTGTCGCGGCGAGTATTCATGGCTGGCCGGCGCCCATCGCAGCAGTTCGGCTATCCTCTGCGGGCGGAACGCCGTGCAACTCACGCCTCCGGCTTTGCAGCGATTGTCGCTTGCCGCCCTGGCGGACAAGCTGGCGAAGGTCGGCCGTGTGAGTCACAATGCGTTTTTGTTGCGGCTGGCTGTCGACGACTACTTGCTCACCATCTTCCCGGACGGTCGAGCGATCATCGGCGGAACGGAAGACGTGGCGACGGCGCGTTCGCTCTACGCCAGATATATCGGGTCGTAAGGCGGAGCGACTGAAGGCGCGTTCGCGCTGCGCCGCGGGCGCGCTGCGCGCGAACCCGTGGCGCCTTCGAAGCAAGGTTTCTTATCACAACGTTCACGCACTCCAGGCGGAGTAAAACGCAATGCGACGATCGAATCGAGGTGTTTGGATCTTCTTGTCCTTGACGTCACTGGCCCTGGCGGGCTGTGGCACGAAACCAGCCGGCGGAATTGTCGATAATGGCAAGCCGACCGTGGCGTTTGTCACCAACAACCCGGCCGAGTTTTGGACAATCGCCCAGCATGGCGCCGAGAAGGGGGCGAAGGAATTCGACGTCAATCTCGAATTCCAGATGCCGCCGCGCGGCGACGATCAGCGCCGCGTCATCGAAGACCTACTGGCCAAGGGGGTGCAGGGAATGTCAGTCAGCCCTGTCGACCCCGTGAATCAGGCGAGCTTTTTCGATGAAGTCGCAACCAAGGTTCCGCTTTTGGCGCATGACAATGATCTGCCGCCGGGGAGCAAGCGACTGGCCTATATCGGCACAGACAATTACGCGGCGGGGCGCGACGCCGGCAAGTTGGTAAAGGAAGCGATGCCCGACGGAGGCAAGATCGCGATCTACGTCGGCACGTTGTCGTCGAACGCCATTGGGCGCCGGCAGGGGGTCCTCGACGAACTGGCCGGCGAGACAGACGCCAAAGGTCCAATCTACGGCAAGTTCACGCTGATCGACACGATGACCGACGAGACGAGTCAAGACAAATGCAAGGCCAACGTTGAAGACACGATCGTCAAGCATGGCAGCGGCCCTGAGACGCTCGGCCTCGTCGGACTATGGGCTTATAACCCGCCGGCGATGCTGGCCGCCGTCAAAGGCGCCGGACTGGTGGGCAAGGTCAAGCTGATCGGCTTCGACGAAAACGAAGAGACGCTGCAAGGCGTAAAAGACGGCGCGATCCAAGGAACGGTCGTGCAAAATCCGTTCGAGTTCGGCTACCAGGCCGTAAAGATGCTGGCGGCAATCGCCCGCAAAGGCAAAGACAATGCCGGGATCCCGGCCGACGGCATCATCCACGTCCCCCACCGCACCATCAAGGCGGACAACGTGGATGAATTCTGGACGGAACTGAAGCGATTGCAACAGTGAAGTCTCGCAGAGCGCGTTCTCCTTTTCCCTCGGGAGAAGGTGGCCCACGCAGTGGGCCGGATGAGGACTGCATGGCGCGCTAACGTCATACCGTATGATCACCCTAACTCACTTCTCGCCCTCACCTCAACTCTCTCCCCGGTGGGAGAGGGGGAATGCGGCGTGTCACTGGCTCGGTTTCGGCGTTTTGCGCTGCTCTTCCTCGTGGAACCGCTCGTCGATGATCGGAGTGTCGGCTGGGAGTGGAATGCGATTCAAATCGACAACGTCTCCATCGACAATCAACTCAATGTAGGTCGTCCACATCCAGCGTTCTCGCACGTTGCCGCGTCCTGTTACGGCGGGGCCGGCGAGCGGGACTTCGGGATTGATCTGCTTGTTGGTCTGTTCCGGCGGAGAGTGGACGCGCACTCCCGACTTGATGTTGGCGCCAAGCCATTTGTCGGGACTACGCAAGAGGATGATGGGAGCGCCCTTGCTTTTGACCTTCAAGAGTTGCGGCCAGGCAGACTCAAAGTCCTGGCGCTTGGTAAAAGGTATTTCATAGTGGAGTTGAGGGATCATTGGGCCGACTAAAGTGCGAGATTGCTTTCGCAACGGCTCCAATTCCACCGCCCAGCTTTTGGGCCACGTTCCTTTATCGATGACGGAATACATCGCATCGACCGAGGAACAGAGAGCCCAGAAGGTGATTGCGGAGAGTAATACGGTCGTTTTCTTCATTGCAACTCTGTCCTGAAAAGTCTAATACATTGCTTGGCGAAAGCGCCCTTCTCCCTCTGGGAGAAGGCGGTTCGCCGACCAACGCTATGCGTCGGTGCCCGCGAACCGGATGAGGGTAAGCGCTTTAGAAAGACTTCACTAGTGTGATCGCCCTAATGCGATCCTGCCCTCACACCGGCCCTCTCCCGAAGGGAGAGGGGGACGAATTGGATACGAGCGGTCGTTACCTTCCCAACGCCTGCGCCTTCTTGACCAGTTCGACGAACTCGCGGCGATAGCCTTCTTTATCCTCGCCGACGCCGCTCTCGGCCAGTTCGAGGATCATGGCGTAGTTCACCGTTCCTTTGTAGACCGAATGTCGCAACTGCATGCCGAACGCTGCCACGGCCGCGGCCAGCTCGCAATCGTCCCCCGCCCCGCCGATCGACTGCGTGTTATCAACCACCGGGTACTTGAGCAGCTTGCTCGTGTCGCCGTCCGGCGCCTTGTAACGCAGCTTGAGCATCAGCAGGTCTTGCGATTTCGACTTGGCGCCAGCCACGGGCGCTTCGGCGCCGGGCGTTGGCTTCGGTTCGGGCGCCGGCGGATCTTGATACTCCAGCGGATCGACCTCGGCCGTCGCCGACGCCACTTGCGCGCCAACCGGAACCACTTCGTACAGCGCCGTCACCGTATGCCCGGCGCCGATCTCGCCGGCGTCTTTCTTGTCGTCGTTGAAATCTTCTTTGGCCAGCATCCGGTTCTCGTAACCGATCAAGCGGTACGCCAGCACCTTGGCCGGGTTGAACTCGATCTGGATCTTCACGTCCTTGGCGATCGTGACCAGTGTGCCGCTGAGTTGCTCGACGAGCACCTTGCGGGCTTCGGCCTGCGAATCAATGTAGGCGTAGTTGCCGTTGCCCTTGTCGGAAAGTTTTTCGAGCGTCGAATCCTTCAGGTTGCCCATGCCGAAGCCGAGGACGCTGAGAAAGACGCCGCTCTTGGCCTTCTGCTCGATCAGGTCGACGAGTTGGCCTTGATCGGTCACGCCGACGTTGAAGTCGCCGTCGGTCGCCAGAATCACGCGGTTCGCGCCCCCTTTGATGAAGCTGCCGATGGCTGTCTCGTAGGCAAGCTGAATGCCCGAGGCGCCGTTGGTCGATCCGCCCGGCTGGAGCTTATCGATGGCGGCGATGATAGTGCTCTTCTGCGTGCCGTTGGTCGAGGGGAGGGCCAGGCCCGAGGCGCCGGCGTAGACGACGATCGCCACGCTGTCGTTCTCGCCCAACTTTTCGACCAGCATCCGCAGCCCTTCTTTGACCAGCGGCAGCTTGTTGGCCTGATTCATCGAGCCCGAGACGTCGATC
>DASXPZ010000935.1:0-2429 GCA_036493275.1 Pirellulales bacterium | reverse complement strand
AAAGCCGCCAGCCTGAAGGAAATCGTCGGCACACTGGCGTGAACCGAACGCGCTAGCCGCGGGTTCTTTGTGGTTCGGCGTTATTGCGCCATCACCGGCGGCTAGCGCCGAACCGCTCACGGACCCCTTCTCGCGTTGACGCTCTCCGCTCACTTCAAGAACTTCCCCGCAACCGTTACGCTAGTCCGTATGCAAAACGAATCGACTACCAGGCCGGCGCCGGTCAAGCAGCGGGTCCTTTCGGGCATTCAGCCCACAGGGCGTTTCCATTGGGGGAACTACTTTGGCGCCATCCGGCAATACATCGACTTGCAGGACATCGGCGAGGCGTATTACTTCATCGCTAATCTGCACGCCCTGACCACGGTTCGCGATCCGGCCCTGTTGCGTCAGTTGACCCTCGACGCGGCCCTCGACCTGTTGGCGCTAGGGCTCGATCCCAACCGGGCGACCCTCTTCAGCCAGTCCGACGTCCCCGAGGTCTCCGAGCTCTGCTGGCTGCTGATGACCGGCACGCCGATGGGGCTGCTTGAGCGCTGCCACGCCTATAAGGACAAAAAGGCGAAGGGGCTTCCGGCCGACGCCGGGCTGTTTACCTATCCGGTGCTGATGGCGGCTGACATCTTGATCTACGACTCTACCACGGTGCCGGTCGGGGAGGATCAGGTGCAACATATCGAGGTCGCCCGCGATATCGCCGGCAGCTTCAATCATCATTTTGGCGAGACGTTCGTGCTGCCAAAGGCCAAAGTGATGCCCGACGCGGCGCGCGTGCCGGGGACCGACGGCGAGAAGATGTCGAAAAGCTACAACAACACGCTGGAGTTGTTCGAGCCGGCGGCCGCGCAGCGCAAGAAGATCATGCGAATCACGACCGACTCGCGCCCGATGGAAGAGCCCAAGGAGCCGGACGGCGATCACCTCTACCAGCTCTACTCGCTGTTCGCCAGCGAGGCGGAGCGCGAGGCGATGGCGGCCCTGTATCGCCGCGGCGGATTTGGCTATGGCGAAGTGAAAAAGGCACTGGCCGAAGTAGCGGAGAAATTCTTCGCCGAGCCGCGTGCCCGCCGCGCCGAGCTCGAAGCCCATCCCAAGCGGGTCGAAGAAATCCTGGCCGACGGCGCCAGCCGAGCGCGGAAAAAAGCAAGCGAAGTCTTACGCCGCGCGCAAAAAGCCTGCGGCGTGAAGTTCGGTTGAAGCGCTGACAGTCCGTGCTTCACGCTTCGATCATCTCGCGGGCGTGATAGCTTGAGCGGACGAACGGCCCGCTGGCGACTTGCTGAAAGCCGAGCCCGCGGGCCAGGCGGCCTAGCTCGTCGAATTCATCCGGCGGAACGTAGCGGACCACTGGCAGATGCTCCGGCGATGGCTGCAAATACTGCCCTAGCGTCAGCAGATCGCACCGGGCGTCGAGCAGATCGCTGAGCGTGTCGAGCAGTTCGTCGCGAGTTTCGCCCAGGCCGAGCATCAGGCCGCTCTTGGTGCGGATCGTCGGATCGAGCTCCTTCACGCGACGCAACAGGGCGAGCGTCCAGCGGTAGTCGCTCTTCCGCCCGCGAACTTCGCGGTAGAGGCGAGGGACCGTTTCGGTGTTGTGGTTGAAAACTTCGGGCCGGCTGGCGACGACGCGTTCGATAGCGCCCGGCTTGCCGAGAAAATCGGGCGTGAGGACCTCGATCGCGGCGCCGGTCCGCTGGCGCACCGCCAACACGCATTGCGCAAAGTGCTCGGCGCCCCCGTCGGCCAGATCGTCGCGCGTGACCGACGTAATTACCACATGCTTCAAACCGAGCCGGGCGGCCGCCTCGGCCAATCGCTCGGGCTCGTCGAGCTCGACCGCCTGTGTCCGCCCTTTGGCGACGGCGCAAAAACCGCAGGGACGCGTGCAGACGTTCCCCAGGATCATGAACGTGGCGGTCTTCTGCGAATAGCACTCCATTCGATTGGGGCACTTGGCGTTATCGCAGACAGTCTCCAGCCGCAATTCTTCTAGCAGCTTGGCCGTGAAGTGATTGGCGTTCCCCTTGGGGACGTTGCGCTTCAACCAGCGCGGCAGGCGCCCCGCAGTTGGTTCGCTCCGCGTGTCCTCGACCGTCGCGCCGCATGAGCCGCTGGCATGTTCGGCCGGATCTTGGCCCAGGATGGGCAGGCTGGGGAACAACGTGGCAAACTCCTAAGCGACTCTTGTCGACGGCGTGAGCGAGTGACCGGTATGGATATTGTATCGCGGCGCGTCGAAGGCAGCGGCCAGGTTGCGGACAAGCGACTCGCGGACGCGCGTCATTTGGGTCGGTTGTTGTCGTTCGATGGCCAACGACGACATCGGCGCCCGGCGGCGCGAGTCGGTATGGACCGCCGAGAGGAGTCGCCGCGGCGGCGAGACATTGACGTAGGCCCCGTAGTAAGTCGTCCAATTCTTCACCGCGACG
>DASXPZ010000934.1:0-6082 GCA_036493275.1 Pirellulales bacterium | reverse complement strand
CGTTGCCCGCCATGTCGTACAGCCCGTAGCCATTCGCCGGATACGACTTGACCGGCGCGACGCCGATAAAACCGTCCTCGCCGGAGTTCTGATTCGGAAAATGCCCTTGCCAGGTGTTGGCCATCCACTTCTCGCCCGGTTGCAAGATTTCGCCCCAGACGTATGGCTGACGATCCAACCGACCGCGCGCCGCGAACTCCCACTCGGCCTCGGTCGGCAATCGCTTGCCGGCCCAACGGGCGTAGGCCGCGGCGTCCTCCCAGGCCACATGCACGACGGGCTCCTGTTCACGACCCGTGATGTTGCTGCGCGGGCCTTCCGGATGTCGCCAGTTGGCGCCGTGGACGTAGCTCCACCACTCTTGCCATTCTGTCAGCGGCACGGGTCCCGGCGGAGGCGTGAAGACGACCGAACCGGCAACCAGATTTTCCGGCCGCGCGTCTGGAATTTCTTCGATCGTCGGTGTCTTCTCGGCGATCGTCCGATAGCCGGTCGCCTTGACGAATTCGGCGAACTGCTCGTTGGACACTTCGGTCTCGTCCATCCAGAAGGGAGAGATTTCCACCAGGTGGACCGGCTGGGCGTCGAGCATCGGGTCGTTTCCGCCGCAGACCATTCCGGTCGGGTCGGGCGTTCCCATCCAAAATTTTCCGCCGGGGATCCAGACCATGCCTTTGGGCGCCTCGCCAGGCGCGGCGACGTCGTTGATCTGCGGCGCTGGCCCCGAGTCTGCCCGACGTCCACCGAATGGATCGAGCGCGAGCACGATCCCTCCGACGACGATCGCCGCCAGGACGCCGGCCACTACCGGACCGGTAGCGCCGCCAGTGATGGCCTTGTGAATCGGCGATGCGCCGGTGAAACGGCGACTGTTTTCAGCGAGTGATTTGTTCGTCGCCACGCGAGCTCTCGAATTGGATCTTCCAAAACAACGTGATGCGTCGCCAAAGTGCGCGAACGCGTCCCCTGTATTGTTAGGCGCAACAACCTTCACGTCCACGCGACAGGCGATGCTTCCGGACTGATCTAGCGCATGGGACGGTGGGCGGCGTCGGCATACTCGTGCAGAATCGCCGTTAATTCCCCTAAAATCATCGCAGTCGCGCCCCAGATTCGGTGGTCTTTCCAAGAAAAATGGGGGGCCGAAAACTCCAAATCTCCCCGCCTGTACTGGCCGACTCCGTGATTCCGCGGATCGGCCAGATGCGCAAGCGACGCCTCAAGCACCTCGGCCACCTCGTCGGCGTTCGGCCGAAATGTCACCGGCGCGGGAGCCACCGCCACCCAGGGCGTGACCCAAAAATTGCTCACAAAGACGTAGAGCGGCGAGAGGCTGCCAAGGATCGATACCGAAGTCGCCGTCACGCCCAACTCTTCTTCGAGCTCGCGGAGCGCTGCCTCGGAAGAAGTCTCGCCGGGCTCCACTTCGCCTCCGGGCAGACTGATCTGACCGGCGTGGGCCAACATGGTCTCGGGTCGCAAGGTCAGCGGTAGCCGCCATTCTCCATCGGCGTGATAAAGGAGGATGATCACCGAGGCGTCGCGCGCGGTGGCCGGCGCCGGTCCAAAGTGCCGGCCGTGACTGAGCGCCGGCGCAAAGCGAGCCCGTGACTCTTTCGGCGGCATTGCCCCTTTCAGTCTCGCCACAAGCCAATCGACGAACAGATCATTCACGCCGCCGAAAAGCGAGTTCAATTTTTCGATCACGCCGTGATCCATAGGGCAACTGTTAATTCATTCTCTTTCAACTTCGCTTGCTGTAGAAGCGGCGCCGCGGGGACTGCGAGGCTCCCGCCGAGCAAGGCCTCGCTTTCGGCTCCCGACGCCAATAGCCCGGCAAAGATCCAGGTTACAAACGTCATTCCGCTCACAAAAAATGCACCGCCATGCGAGCCAGCGAATCATTGTATCGTAACGACCCAACCGTGTCTGGGAACCCGCCCAATCATGTAGCCAGGTCACTTGGTTCTCGCGCGTCGCGCTGCTACGCTGCTCGGCATCGCGATCTCGATGGATTATTCACCGCCTACCTTCAAAAATCGCCCCGCATCGAACCCCAAAAAGACCATGAAAATTACCGCTATTGAAACGCACGTCTGCAATGCGCGGATGCGCAACTGGATTTTTGTCAAAGTCGTCACGGATCAGCCCGGCCTGCGGGGATGGGGCGAAGCGACGCTCGAATGGCATACGCGTAGCGTGGTCGGCGCGATCGAGGATCTGGCGCCGCTGTTGATCGGCGAAGATCCGACCCGCGTTGAGTATCTCTGGCAGATGATGTTCCGCCAGCACTTCTGGCACGGCAATGGCGTGGTGCGCGGGACAGCGATCAGCGGAATCGATATCGCGCTGTGGGATATCGTCGGCAAGGTTCATAACGTCCCCTGTCACAAGCTGTGGGGTGGCCCTGTGCGCGACACGATTCGCCTCTATTGCCACCTGGGGGGCGGCAAGATGGAAGATATGTACGAGGCAAAACCGGCCGACGCGCCGCGATTTGCCGAGCTAGCCCTGCGCAGCGTGGCCGAAGGTTTTACCGCGATGAAAACGATGGCCGTGCCGCCGACCGGTCCGCTCGAAGGACTGCAGCCGATCCGTTACGCCGAGGCCTGCGTCCGCGCGATGCGCGACGCCGTTGGCGACAGCATCGATCTGATGGTCGATTGCCACGCCCGGCCTTCGCCTCGGATGGGTTTGCTGTTCGCCCAAGCGCTCGAACCGTATGGCCTCTACTGGCTCGAAGAGCCTTGCTGGCCGGAATCGGCCGACGCCATGGCCGACATCCAGCGGGCCGTGCGAACTCCGATCGCCACCGGCGAGCGGCTGATTGGCCAGCACGCCTTTCGCGATTTCTTCGAGCGACGGGCCTTCAGCGTGGCCCAGCCAGACATCACGCACTGCGGCGGACTGAGCGAGGCGCGTCGCATCGCGGCGATGGCCGAGGCGTATCGCGTCGCGCTCGCGCCGCATAACCCACAGGGGCCGGTCAGCACGGCGGCCTCGCTCGAGTTCGGATTCGCCACGCCCAGCTACATCATCTGCGAGACGGTCCATCTCGACGTGCCGTGGCGCGGCGACGTGGTGCAGGAAGAACTGCCTATCGAACCGCAAGGCATGCTGGTGCGTCCCAGCAATCGGCCCGGTCTGGGAATCGAGATCAACGAAGCCGCGGTGAAGAAGCATCCGTTTCAGCAGGAACTGCCGCAGCGGGTATTCTATTCCGACGGCGCCATCGGCGACTGGTGATTAGCGGATCGATCGCAGCTCAGGCGCGTGCTCCAGCTCTTCTTCGTATGCTTCCTGGCGGCGGGTCCATTCGATCAGACCTGCCAGCCAGGCGAAACTGGCGAGCGCCGTGGCCAAGGCCCAGAGCGACATTTCGCGTTTGAGCATCGTATCGTACAGACCGTGCAGGATCATCGGCCCGGCCAATGCGATGAAGACGATGCCGACCAACTCCTTCCAATCGAGATCATCGGCCAATGCGCTCCGTTTGTGCCAGAGCGAGATTCCGACCGCCGCCGACCAGACGGCGTGCAGCGCCACACACGAAATAAAGCGGACGAAGTAGATGCCCCCTGTGTGAATGCCGTTGTAATAGTCGGAAGAATACATGATCCCTTCGGCGACGCCGAAGCCGACGCCGCTGGCCAACCCCCAGACGCAGGCGCCCCGCCAATCGATCCTCCGCGGACTGCGCATTCGCAACAACACCGGCATGGCCTTGGTCAACTCTTCGCACAGACCGACGCCGAATGTGTATCCGAAAAAGCTCAGTAAGAACCCATTCCGGGGATCGGTCGCGCATTGGTAGCTGAAGCCGATAAATTTAAGAATGTAAAACACGATCGTGATTGCGATATTGCCGCGCAGGACAAATCCACTGGTCAACGACGCGGCCAGTTGCACCAAGAGTAATGAGACGATGCCAAACGTGGCCGTCGCGGCGCCAACCCCGAGCAATTGCCGCGGACTGGCTGTCCCCATCTCGAATAAGTAGATTGCCACCGCCAAAAAGGCCCCGGCTGATGCGAAGGCGTACATCCAGTGCATCCAGCTCTTCCTCGAGAGATGGGCCCCGTCGAGCCGATGATCGGGGAGCTTGGCCAGAACGTCTTCGAGGTCGAAGCCGTTTTCGAGCGAGCCCGGAAAAGCTTCGGGATGGTTCTGGTGCGTTCGCGCGAAGCGGTCTTCGATGCTTCCGTCGGCGCCCATCAGCGAAAACGCGAGCGGTACGATGGACAACGCCAACGTCAGATAAAGAAATCGAAGTGGGTCAGTCGGCGAACGGATGGCCGGCGCGCGAAACATCGCCACCAGCGATCCCGTCTCCGGTAATTCGTCATCTGATTCGGTGGCTTCGTACTGGGCCGAATCGATCGACGCCGTGCGCTGGTTCAGGAGTCGGGTTTGCGCGAGCGTGGGCGCGCGGGGAACGCTGACGGGCGGTAACCCTCCTGGCGATCGGGCCGGCGGCGCGCCGGCCGTGGGAGCAATCCCGTATTCGCCCGTGTCATCGACGTCGAACTCGTCGATCTCGAAATCATCATATGCTTGCGGCGGTGGCGCTTTCGGTCGAACCGGTTGAGACGCGGGGGGCGGAGGTCGTCTCGGTGGCGCAGGCGACGGCTTCACGACGGGCGCGGACTTTGCGACAGTCGCAGCGCCGGCCGGACGCGCGACGGGCTGCGCCGGCTTTGGCTGCGCAACCGGCTTCAGTTGCTGCGCCGTTGGTGGTTTTGGCTGCGCCGCTGTTTGTGCCGGCGCCGATTGCACAGGCCTCGGCTGCGTCTTCGGAGGTTGTTGCGCAGAAGACTGAGGCGCAGCAGGGCGCAGCGCAGGCGATCGCGGAGCGGGCGCTGCCGGGCGTTGCGCCGCGGGAGGGACCGTTGGCTTTGGCTTCGCATTTGCCGCAGGCGCCGCGGATGCCGGCGGTTGAGTCGCTTTCGGCGCGGACGCAGCGGGGACCAACATCTTGGTCTGGCACGCCGGGCAGGAGGCCTTCTTGCCGGCCGCCCCGTCGGGCGCGGTCAGATGCTTTGCGCACGTGGGACAGACCACGCGGATCGCCATCGGCCCGACTCCTGCCGCTTAACCTAAACTGCAGCCCCAGCGCCGCGGCGAAAGTCACGCCGAGCCCGACGCTCCCTGAGCCTAAGCTCCTGGCTAGGCCGTTGCAAGCATTTCTGCGCGCCGCATGCCGGATCGATGAATTCGCGCCATTCAGAAATCGGTCCACGTTCCCGAGAGCGCTAAGCTTTCGCCGGCTTCGTCGTTTTGGCGGCCTTCTTGGCGGGCCCAGCCTCGCGGGCCAGGGCGGCTCGCTCGATCCCCAGCATATTGCGCCGCGCGCGTCGCCGCTTTTCTTTCGCCCTCACGCCGCTACGATTCGTCCCCATCGATCCCGTCTCCTTGGTCAAATGATTGCGTATTGTCCCCAGGGCGGGACGAAGGCTGTATCATACCCGAGGGCCGCCGCGGAGTAACCCCCGTTCGCGGCCCGCCCGCCGCTCACTAGGAGATCGTGGCATGGTCGAACAGGCTCGCCGTCGGCAACGCACGACGATCAATTGCTACTCCTTTTTCGATAAGATCTTTCCCGATTTTGGGATGCTGGACTACACCGAGGGGATGTACCACGGCGATCCAACCACGCCGTTCGACGTCGCGCAGCGCAACCAGATTCATTACCTGTTGGACGAAGTCGATTGCGGCCCGGGGATTCGGTTGCTCGACGTCGGCTGCGGCAACGGCAATCTGCTGGCCGAGGCGAAAGAACGCGGCGCGCGGGCCATCGGGATTACGATTTCGCCCGAGCAGGCGCGAATCTGCCGGTCGCGCGGGCTGGACGTCCGCTTGCTCGACTATCGCGAGATCGGCGCCGACTTCTCGGGCGCCTTCGACGCGGTGATCGCCAATGGGCCGATCGAGCATTTCGTCGAGCCCGAGGACGCGATGGCCGGCGCCGATAACGTCATCTATCGCCGCATGTTCGAGATCCTGCATAGCGCGATCGATCCCCGTTCGACCGTCCGCCGGCTGGTGAATACGACGATCCATTTCGTGCGCCGTCCGAATCCGG
>DASXPZ010000933.1:0-1680 GCA_036493275.1 Pirellulales bacterium | reverse complement strand
CCAAGCTGGAATCCGCAACCGCCCGCGGCATCGAAGTCTTGCTCTTGACCGATCCAGTCGACGCATTCTGGAGCTCGGCGTCGCCTGATTTCGAAGGCAAGCCGCTGAAGTCGCTGAGCCAGGGCGACCTCGACTTCTCGCTGATCCCGCCGCTCAACGACAGCAAGAAAGACGAGCGCGAATCCAACATCGACGAGGCAACGATCATCGCGACGATCAAATTAAACCTCGGCGATCGCGTCACCGACGTGCGCGCCTCGCAGCGCCTCACCTCCAGCGCATCGTGCCTCGTCGCCGGCAGTCACGGTCCCGACCGCGAACTGGAACGTCTGTTGGCGCAACAGAACCGAGGCGGCGCCAGCAAACCCATTCTCGAAATCAACCTGCGCCATCCGCTGGTGACGGCCATTCCCCTGGCCGGCGCGGACGCGGCCGATCTCTCGTTCCTGCTCCTGGAACAGGCGCAAATTCTGGACGGCGAATTGCCGGAAGATCCGGCAGCGTTCGCGGGTCGCCTGAATCGCCTTGTTGTAGGCGGTTTTTCGAAGGGGTGAAAATCCGAGCAGGATTGAGGTGTTGGCGCAGAGCACTTCACTGCTTTAATATGGCGGCGAACTCGTATCGGGATCGCCGCCATGCATTCAAAATTCGACCGCGCCGCCGAAGACCTCGGCAATTCGATTCATCTCGAACACGTCAACGTCCAGGTGCCGGACCAACGTCTCGCGACGTTATTCTATGTCTCGGGCCTCGGCCTGACGCGCGATCCGTATTTGATGACGTCCGACGACAACATGTGGATCAATGTCGGCCGCAGTCAGTTCCATCTGCCAAGCGGTGAGGCTCAGGTGCTGCGCGGCTATACCGCGCTCGTCATCTCCGGGCGCAAGGCGCTGCTCGATCGGCTGGCGTCTGTTGCCCCGAAACTCAAGGACACGAAATTTTCGTTCAAAGAGCACAACGACTATGTCGAAGCGACTTGCCCATGGGGCAATCGCATGCGCTGCTTCGAGCCCGACGCGGAACGCTTTGGGCGGATCACGCTCGGCATTCCCTTTGTCGAGTTCGACGTTCCCACAGGCAGCGCCAAGGGCATCTGCGATTTCTATCCCAAGATCATGGGAATGCCGGCGCAGCTAATGAATGGTGACGGCACGTCGGCCTCCGTGGAAGTCGGCAAGAACCAGCACCTGTTATTTCGCGAGACCGACCGCCCACAAGGGGAATATGACGGCCATCACGTCCAGATCTACATCACGAACTTTTCAGGCCCACATCGCGCGCTCGCCGAGCGCAACCTGATCTACAGCGAGGACAATCCCTACCAGTACCGCTTTCGCGACATCATCGACCTCGCAAGCGGCAAAAAGCTCTTCACCATCGAACATGAAGTGCGCAGCGCCACGCATCCGATGTTCCTGCGCCCGCTCGTCAACCGCAATCCTTCCCAGACCAACCGCACCTTTGCTGCCGGTTATGACCAGTGGCTGTGGGCGATGGGGCCGGACCAGTACGACGGCTAGTGCCCCGATTTCGAAGTTCGTATCATTTCGCGGAGCCACGTTTCGAACTTCGGAATCGATAGGGCACTAGCGAACCTACTGATCTAGTGTGGCTTTGGTTCAAAAGTCCGCATGAGGAACCCGCGGCATAAATGATGCGGAGTTTTGAACCACCACA
>DASXPZ010000932.1:0-7011 GCA_036493275.1 Pirellulales bacterium | reverse complement strand
AATCGCCAGGATCGCCGCGCCGCTTTTGACTGCCGCATCGAAGACGCGCTGAATCCAGTCGTCGACCAGGCAGGGACGGGCCGCGTCATGCACGGCGATGTATTCGATCTCGGGCTTCAACCTGGCCAGCGCGTTCTGAATCGAGTTGGCCCGCTCCGCTCCCCCTTCGACAACTTCAATTCCCAGGATCGCCACGTTCGACGAAAACTTGAAGTCGAAGTACTCGCGGTCTTCGGGCGAGATCACCACGATCACCTGAGCAACGTCGTCGCGATTCAAGAATTTTTCGGCGGAATGGAGCCATACCGCCCGTTCGGCCAGCGGCGCAAACGGCTTCTTATAGTTCGGATCGTTGAAGCGGCTGCTTTTTCCGGCAGCGGGCAGAATGCAAGCGAACTTGGGCACGAGACCATCCCCTTATTTTCGTTTTGGCTTAGCCACGCTGCCATCATTGTCCTCGTGTCCCCTATGCCGTCAAGTTGGCGAACCCGCGCCGTCTTCTCCAGCGACAGTTTGCCGCAGGCGCCCTGCGATATTATTATGGGCCCAGGCGGTAGGAGTGGTCGTTTCACGGCTTGCGACCAGGTTCCTGTTTGTCCCAAAGTCGGGCAGCTACGCTCTGTGCAAGCGCATGTCGATTTCGGTCCATTGCAACGCGTGCGGCTCGACGTTCAACGTCAACGAGCAATTCGCCGGGCGGCGCTTTGCCTGCCGCAATTGCCGGGCTCCGCTTGAGGCGCCCGCTGCGCCAGCCGGGTCCACTCGCCCCACCCCCGCAAGGCCTCGCCCTTCTGAGCAACGTACTCCCGCGCCGCGCGCGGCTCAGGCGCCGTCGCCCAAACCGCAACCCGTTGCGAATCCGGGCGCAATGCGGGTGAAATG
The DNA here is from genome assembly GCA_036493275.1 of Pirellulales bacterium. Classification (GTDB taxonomy): domain Bacteria; phylum Planctomycetota; class Planctomycetia; order Pirellulales; family JACPPG01; genus JACPPG01. Next base: position 6,129 of record DASXPZ010000932.1, on the reverse strand, counting down.
TCCGAGTTGCGGCAATGTCACCTCGGGCAGCATGGCGTTGATCGGGCGTCGCGTCCGCTGTAAGCAATGTGCAGGCGAGTTTAAGGTTTCCGATTCCACCGCAAACGGAAGCGGAGCGCGCTCCGCGCCGGCGAAACCCGCGGCCCCATCTTCAAGACTCGCGGCGCAGCCAGCAAGACCGTCGCCTCGTCCGGCTCCAGCAGCCAATCTCGCGTCGAGCCCGCGAGTCGACGATCTGCTGGCGGGTTTGGATGCCGCCGGGCTGGCTCAAGAATCTGGCCCGGCGCTAAAGCCGTTGCCGGCGCCGGTCGTTCGAAAACCGAAGAGCTCAAAGCGCCGCTCTCGCGGCGGCATGGGAGGCATCGATCCGGTTTGGGGGATCTTGTCGCTCGGCTGGGTAATCGCTTCGATCGTCGGCATGCTCTACGCGTATTTGAACTACAATGTGCTGGTGGTGGCCTTCGCGTTTGCCATGGCCGTATTAGTGCCGCATCTGGTTTGCTACGGCTTTGCACTCGTCCGAATCGGGACCAACGGCAACCCTGGCTTTGCGGTGGGGTGCTTCATCACCTGCGGCATTGGCGAGCTTTTCGCCTTGGCCTCAGCCAGCGCCAACGTGGATAAATGGAAGCTCCAGCGAATTCTCCCGATCTGGCAGTGCTTGTTCGCCATGCTGTTTGTCGTGGGCGCGGTCAACGGAGCGGCGCAATACTATGACGATGGCAAGACGGCGAATCCGTTCCAGAAGAAACGGCCCGTTCCGGTTGCAAGGCAGGCGCCCGCGCCTCCGCCCGCCGACCAGCCCGAGCCTTATCTGAACCCCGGCCAGCCGAAAGACGCTCCGGCGAACCCCGCCGTTTCCTCCCAGCCGATCCCTGGGCCCCCCATGCCCGCCATCGTGCCGTTCGGTGGCGACCAGGAGCCCTTCTTCACGCAGGTCGCCGAGCGGCTGACAGCCAATCGCGAAGGGCTGGTGCAATTCTTGCCGACGATTGTTGACACGCAAACCGCGCAGGCGGCCGCCCCGCGGTTTTTTCAATTCGAAATCGAGTACCGAGACACGGCCAAGCATCGCCCGCAGGGCGGGTTTTACACCTCGAAGGAATCGATCGATCGAATCTACAAACTGACCGAGCGAGAATGGCAAGCCCAGCAAACAATCAACACTGAGCTGGAGCGGATCAAGGCAATCCCTGACGCCGTGAAGATCCTCGAACTCGGAAATTCTCGCACGCCTCGGATTTCCCGGCCACAGTCGCCGAATCGCGGAAACTCCCGCCCGCCCGTCAGGCCCCGCGTTCCAGGACGGCGCTCGCGAGGTCGCAAGCCTCAGCCGTTTCGCTCCTTCAAAGCGCATGACGCCAGAACTTGTCGACAGGAAGCTCACCCTGCGGCGGCGGTTCATACTGCGCACAATTTGTCACGCGTCGCCGGGCTGGTTACGATAGTTGCTCGCCCACAGGACTGGCGGTTTTTACGGCTTACGACCAGATTCCTGCTTGTACTTTACATAGAAGTCGGGCAGTTTCGCTTCGGGCAAGCGCATGTCGATTCCTGTCCACTGCGAAGCTTGCGGCTCGACCTTCCAAGTGGACGAGCAATACGCCGGGCGTCGCTTTGCCTGTCGCAATTGTCGCGCGCCCGTCGAAGTGCCGGCGCCCTCGCAACGTCCCGCGGCGCCGCGTCCCGGTTCGGCGCCCAAAGCACCAGGGCCAAGGCCCGAACCCGCCGCAGATTCCAACGCGCTGCGTGTCAGGTGCCCAGGCTGCGGCAATGTCACGCTGGGGGATGCTTCGTACATCGGCCGCCGCGTCCGCTGTAAGCAATGCGGACAGGAATTCGCCATCACAGGCCCGGCGGCGCGCGTCGCTCGCTCGGTCGATCGGCTTCCGCGTCCCGGACCCCATCCTGCATTGGCTCCGCCAAACGACCCCGGATTGGGAGGGCGCATCGACGATCTGCTGGGCGGCGTTTCTCCGGAAGCGGAAGCGTCGCGCCCCTTGGCGCCTGCTCCTGTTCCCAAACAGAAACAGCCGATCCAGCGTAGATCGTACGACGACGATGAAGACGACGAACGAGCCGGAGCCGATAGCGTCGCCACCTTCGATTGGCTGCTGGGGGTGATGGGGCTCGTCTGGACCCTGGCGATGGTGGCGCTCGTGACGGCGGCGTTTTACTTCGGGGGGATCGAGGCAACCTTCGGCGCACTGTGGATAGCGATCGGCGCGCCCCACGCCGTGCTGATGTTGACGGCGTACAGCCGGATGGCGTCGAACGGCAATCTCGGGTTTGCCATCGCCTGCTTTCTTGGCACTTGTTGTTGCGGCATCGGCGAGCTGGTGGCGATCGTCTCCAGCAACAATCACAGGAATGCGGCCAAGTGGCGGATCGAAGGGATTCTGTCCACTTGGACCATGCTCTTTGTGCTCCCCTTCGTGCTCGGCTTTTGCCAGTTTGGCTACACCGTCTATCAACTTGGCGGCATACAACAATTCTGGGCGATGCTCGACAGGGATCGCGGTCAGCAAGTGGAAGAAGCGCCGAAAGAGCCGGCCGGTCCGCCGGTCCCGATGCCCAAGGCGCAGGATATCCCCGCCATCATGGCGAAGGCCGAGCGGAAGTTCATCAATCGCGAGGAGCTGGCCGACCTGCTGGAGCACATCGTCGACGAAGAAGGGGCCAAAGCCGCGGCCTCGCGCTACAAGGAGCTGCAATCACAATTCAAAGAGCTCGGCGATACCGAACGTCCGAGGAACCTGAACGACGAGCAGCGGACGTTGTTCCAGGAGTACGAGCGGCATGAGCGCGAAGCCAACTCGAAGATCAGCCGCGAAGAATTTCGCGTCCGCGGGATACCGGGCGCGGCCGAGCCGTTGGGTTTGACTCCATGCGCGGCGCCCATCCCACGTCCTGAAGGGCCAAAGCCGAACGAGCGTCCCAAGCCAGTCACGGCGGAGGAGAAAATCGATCGCGCCATCGAAGATCTCGCCGACGCTCGCGGCTTTAATCGCCACAACGCGGCTAAGCTTCTGAAAGAGATGGAAGTCGATGAGTCGAAACGCGAAGCGGTCGCCAAGGCCCTGGGTGTCGCGCTGACCGATAACAGCGAGTCGGTGAAGGAGGACGTCGCCGCGGCGCTGGTCATCTGGGGAACGGAAAAAAACATCCCAGGCTTGATCGACGCCTTGGGCGAGGGAAATCGTGGTCACGGGGGAACTCGCCGCAACGCAATGAAAGCCCTGGCCCGCATGCCCGACAAGAACGGCGCAAAAGCGGTCGCCAAGATGCTGCAAACCTCGGAATGGATGAGCGCCGTCGACGCCCTCAAGGAGATGGGTTCCGTGGCCGAGCTTTTCGTCTTGATCCAAATCGACAATGACGATCCCAAGATGCGCTTCCAGGTTTGCGCCATTTTGGATTTGATCGGCACCAATAAGAGCGTGGAGGACCTCACCAGGCACGCCAACGGAGATCGGGTGCGCGAAGTCAAGCAAGCGGCCCGCATGGCGCTCAAGTCGATCGAAGCGCGCGGCGGCAAACCGCAGCCACCGATCAAGTCACGCTAGCGGTTCACTGATTCGCGGTCTTACGACTATTCCATCGCAAGCTAGGTAACCTGGCGTTTTGGCGGGGCTGCCAGCGTGACCCCTGCTCGCATTTTCTGACCGCGCTTTTGCCTCTCAGACCGACCTTGACACATCGGCAAAATCCTGGAGAATCCCCGCCTCACTTCGACCGGTGTTCAACGCTCGTTTTTCCAGCCCACATCAGGGCGGCAAATCAGCGAGCGATTTTGACCGGGAGGAGCGAATGACTACGCAGGATCGTCGCCGACAGGAATGCTTGCGTCGGTTTCTGCCCTACCCGCTTTTTAACACTCGTCCGCTTTTACTCGATCTCCTAGCGCATCGTCGGCACGGAGGCCGCACGCCATGGATAATCGGACCACATCGGTCCGTGGGCTAAGCCTACGCGAGTTGCTGCCAGACGCGCAGTTTCTCGGCGCCGACGATATTCGCGTGACGAGCTGCACTGGCGACTCTCGCCATTGCCGCGCCGGCGATTTGTTCGTCGCGCTACCGGGCCAAACTCTCGACGGCCACGATTTTGCCGCCGAAGCCGCGCGCCGCGGCGCCAAGGCCGTGCTGGCCAGTCGGCCTGTCACCAACGTCGCCCTGCCGGTTGGTTTTGTGGCTGACACGCGCCACGCCTTCGGTCTGATCTGCCAGGGGCTGGTCGACAATCCCAGTCATCGCCTCCGCGTGGTAGGCGTGACCGGCACGAATGGCAAGACGACCACTTCGCACCTGATCGGCGGAATTCTGACCGCGGCCGAGAGCCGCTTGGGCATGCTCGGCACGCTCGGCTATTGCGACGGCGTCGTCGCCGCGCCGGCTGAGCACACTACCCCTCCCGCGCCGGCCGTGGCCTCGTGGCTGGCGCGCATGGAAGCCAACAACTGCACGCACGCCGTGCTCGAAGCTTCGAGCCACGCGCTCGCACAGCAGCGTCTGGCCGGAGTGCGCCTCGATATCGCCTGCGTCACCAACGTCCGCCAGGACCATTTCGATTTTCACGGCAACCGTCGCCGCTACATCGCCGCCAAGAGCCGCCTCTTCGAGCATCTGGCGCCCGAAGGGGTCGCGGTGATCAACGCCGACGACAGCGGCAGCGTCGCCTGCGCGGCCCACTACGATGGCCCGCTGGTCACCATCGGGCTGGAAACGCCCGCCGAAATCACGGCGACGCCGGTCGAGCAGTACGCTAGCGAGCAGACTTTCTTGCTCGACGTCGGCAGCGACAGCATTCCGGTCCGCACGTCGTTGATCGGGACCCACAACATTTACAACTGCATGATGGCCGCGGCCGTCGGCTTGATCTACGGCATTGATCTGAACACGATCGTGCGCGGCCTCGAATCGGTCCAGTTCGTGCCGGGACGCCTTGAGCGGCTCGAATGTGGGCAGCCGTACAGCGTCTTCGTCGATTATGCTCACACGCCCGACGCCCTGGCTACGTGTCTCGACGCATTGCGAGGTCTGACGCAAGGCCGCGTGATCTGCGTCTTTGGCGCCGGCGGCGATCGCGACAAGCAGAAGCGCCCGTTGATGGGGCGGGCCGTCGAGGTCCGCAGCGACCTGGCCGTCGTCACAACCGACAATCCACGCAGCGAAGATCCGGCAGAAATCGCCGCGAACATTGTCGCCGGATTTCAAGACTCCAGCCGCGCGCAGGTGATGCACGACCGCGCCGAGGCCATTCGCTGGGCGCTCAGCCAGGCACAACCCGGCGACTGTGTAATCATCGCCGGCAAGGGACACGAAGACTATCAGGTAATCGGCAATCGGCGTAACTACTTCGACGATCGTGAAGTCGCCCGACATTGGCTTTACGAAACGAACCTCAGTCAGTGGTGGGATCGCGCCAGCGCGTGAATCTAGAAGGTCTGAATCCAATGAAAAAACTATCGGTTGAACAACTGCAAGAAATTCTCGACGCGCGTCGCATCGGTCGTTTGATCGACGGCGGCGCCGAAGTGCAACTGAGCCACGTGCGGATCGATAGCCGCGACGTCCGGCCGGGCGATATCTTCTGGGCGTTGCAAGGCCAGGTTCGCCACGGCGCGGAGTTCGTGGCCGACGCCTATGAGCGCGGCGCCATTGGAGTTGTCGTCGACAAGCATGTCGCGGACGTGGAACCCGCTGCGAATTGTTGGGCCCTGGCCGTGGACGATTCGCGCGACGCGCTACGGCAGGCCGCCAACTGGCAGCGCGAAGATTTCGCCGGTCGAGTGATCGCCGTCACCGGCAGCGCCGGCAAGACGACCACTCGCCAGATGATCGACACGGTGCTCCGCAGCCGCTTCACCGGCACGGCCAGCCCCGCGAATTACAACAACCATCTGGGCGTCCCCTTGAGCATGTTCCAGTGGCACGAGAACGACGCTTACGCCGTTGTCGAATTGGGAGCCAGCGCGCCGGGCGAGATTGCCAATCTGTGCGAAATGGCCCGCCCTTCGATCGGCGTGATTACCAACATCGGCGACGCCCACTTGGGCGGATTCGGCGGCCCGGCGGGAATTGCCGCCGCCAAAGGCGAGTTGCTCGAAGCCCTGCCGACTGACGGCCT
>DASXPZ010000931.1:0-6179 GCA_036493275.1 Pirellulales bacterium | reverse complement strand
CGCTGAGGTCGCTACAATCCACAGCGGCGCTTCGAGCAGGTTCCAACCGCTACTGTCTCCCCTGTTTGTCTGGTACGATCAAGGCCGCGAAGTCCACGCCACGCGATCCCTATCGCGCTGTGCATTAACCATGTCCATGTCCCTCCGCGAGCCCTGGCGTCGGCCCGACGCGGGCCATTACAACTTCACCCTGCCGCACAAACGGAATGCCGACCGATGTCGATCGACCCCTACTCTCCTTGTCCGGCGGGCACCGGCAAGAAGCTAAAATTCTGTTGCGCAGATCTGATTGGTGAGATCGAAAACATCCACCGCATGCTCGAAGGCGATCAGCGGCTGGCTTGCCTCGAACACATCGATCGCTTGCAGGCCAAGTATCCGGGCCGCGCGTGCCTGCTGACCACCAAGGCGTTGCTCGAACTAGAGCTGGGGCGGCCCGAAGAAGCGCGCAAGTCCGTCGCCGCCGTGCTCGAACAAGCGCCGACCAATCCGGTCGCCCTGGCCGAGTTGGCGCTCTTGGCCGTCCAAAGGAGCGGGGCGGTCGCCGGCATCGAGCCGTTGCAGCAAGCCATCGCCGCCAGCGGCAGCCCCATGCCCGATGTCGTGGTGCAAGCGCTGGGCGCGCTGGCCCAGTCGCTGTTGATGGCGGGCGTTTACAGCGCCGCGCGAGGGCACTACTTGCTGCTCGCCAGTCTGACGCAGCAAGACGAGCGCGTCTTGTCGACGTTGATGCGGTTGAGCGCTTCGCCGCAGATCCCACTGTTGATGAAAGAAGACCCCAATCTTCAGACCGGTCCTGAGGGCTTTCCGTGGAAAGATCGCCTGGCCGAAGCGCTAGTCCCTGTCGGACGCGGAGCCTGGCAGGTCGCCGTCAATAAGCTGGTCTCACTGACCGAAGTGGCGCCCGACGCCGCCGCGGCGTGGCGCAATTTGGCCACGCTTCGTTCCTGGCTGGCCGACGACGAAGGCGCCGCCGAGGCGTTGCGCAAGTTGCCAAAGCTCGACGTCTCGCGCGACGATAAAGTCGAGGCCGAGGCCCTTGCTCAATTGCTCGATCCGGAGAGCACGTGCGCACAGATCGAATCCGTCACCGCGACCTTTCCGATCTTCGACGTTGAGAAATTGACCGAGCGGCTCGCCGATCGCCGCGTGATGAGGATCAATATCAATCCTGCCGCCTGGCCCGAGGCGGATGAACCTCCGCCGCGCAGCGCCTACTTGCTCCTCAGTCTGCCGATGCCGCGCGCGAGCGAAGGCCTGACCCCGGAAAGCGTGCCCGTCATGCTCGGCCAGATGCTGCTCTACGGCCGACAGACCGATCGCGAAGCGCGTTTGGAAGTCACCTTCGATCGCCCGGACGAAGCGGCGGCCCGCGCCGTTGTGACCGAGGTGTGCGGCGAGCTTGTGAGGCCTGCCAGCGGCGAAGAAGTCGAGCCGGGCGCCCAGGCCGACCTTTGGGCTCTGGAATGGAAAGGGCGGCTCCCCGAGGACGCCACGGTCGACGTCGTTCACAAACTGATGAGCGATCAGCAGCGCCGCGCCGTGCTTGATCGCTGGACGCAAGTTTCGTTTCCGCCGCTCGGTGGCAAAACGCCGGCGCAGGCCGCTGGCGATAGTACGCTGGAAATCCCGCTCGCGGCGCTCGTTTTGAACTTAGAACTGGCGTCGCAATCTCCGGCTGCGGCCGGCGTGTTCGAAGAGCTTCGCCAACATCTCAAGCTACCGGTTGAAGGACTTATCGACCCGACCGGCGTCGATATGGATCGCCTCCCGCTTGCCCGGCTGCATCGTCTGGACTGCCCAAAACTAACCGATGAACAATTGGTGATGGCGCATCAACGGGCGCTGTTTGTGGCGGCGCGGCTGGCGCTCTATCGCCTGTCGAAAGAGATTACTCAGCGCGAGAGCCTGAAAGACAAAGTCGGCGTGGCGCAGGTCTACGGGTTGCTCGGCCAACTGGAAGACGACTCGAAGCAAGGCCTTGCCTATCTTGAGCAAGGTCGCGTCGCGGCGAAGGCCGCCGGCCAATCGACGGCCAACCTCGAATTACAGGAACTGGCGATTCGCATTGCCCGCGGCGAAATGGCCGAATTCGAGCGCGTGTTGCGCGTGATTCAAACGCACCACATACGCGAGCCGGGCGTCGCCCAGGCATTGCAGCGATTGCTCATCGACTCGGGCCTGCTGACGCCCGATGGGCGCCCGGCGATGGCCGGCATGGCCGCCGGCCCGGCGGGCGGCGCGATGAGCGAGCCAGCGGCCGAAGACGCCGGCAAAATCTGGACGCCGCAGAGCGAATCGCCCGGACAAAAGTCGTCCCTCTGGATTCCCGATTGAGCCGTATGCAGTCTCTTCAGCCGGCCGAACGACAGCGCGATCTCGACCCTTGGCACATGCGCCGGGCCTTGGCTTTGGCCGAGTTGGGTCGCGGCCTGGTCGAACCCAATCCGCTGGTTGGTTGCGTGATCGCTCGTGGCGCCGAGATTATCGGCGAAGGGTGGCACGCCCGTTACGGCGGACCGCACGCCGAGGTCGCGGCCCTGGCGATCGCAGGCGCCCGCGCGGCCGGCGCGGTGCTCTACGTCACGCTTGAGCCCTGTTGCCACCACGGCAAAACGCCCCCCTGCGTCGACGCGATTCTAAAGGCCGGCGTCCGCGACGTAGTAATCGCGCAGCAAGATCCCTTCCCACAGGTCGCCGGTGGCGGTATCGCCGCGCTTCGCGCCGCCGGGGTCCGTGTCGAAGTCGGCGTGCTCGAAGAGGACGCGCGACATTTGAACGCTCCCTATCTTAAGTTACTCGCCCGAGAACGTCCCTGGGTGATCGCCAAATGGGCCATGACGCTCGACGGCAAGCTGGCCACGAGCGCCGGCGCCAGTCGCTGGATCTCGGGCGAGGCCGCGCGGCAAGTCGTTCACCAACTGCGCGGCCGGGTCGACGCGATCCTGATCGGTCGCGGCACCGCCGCAGCGGACGATCCGCTTCTCACCGCGCGCCCGCCGGGACCGCGCGTGGCGACGCGCGTGGTGCTCGATTCGCAAGCATCACTGCCGGTGAGCAGCCAGCTAGTGCGCACGGCGCGCGAGGTTCCGTTAATCGTTGCGGCGGCCGCTGACGCCCCGATGGAGAATACGGCCCGTTTGTCCGCCGTCGGGTGCGAAGTGCTGCTACTCCCTGGCGCGAGCCACGCGCAGCGCCTCGACGCGCTGCTGGCCGAGCTCGGCAAACGGCGGATGACGAACGTGCTGGTCGAAGGAGGGAGCGCGTTGTTCGGCGCGCTGGCCGACGCGCGACAGATCGACGAGGCGCACGTCTTCATCGCGCCCAAGTATATCGGCGGCGCGGAGGCGCTCACGCCGATCGGCGGAATCGGACTCGAAGACATGGCCCAAGCCTGGCGACTGGCTGCGCCAAAAATCGAGATCGTCGACGGCGACGTATATCTCCACGGCCACGTCAAACGTTGAGGCAATCCGCCTCGAACTGGCCGCCTCGAATTGAATGAAGCGCTGCGATTCACGAGCGCTGATTTTCCGCGCAATCAACTTCGCACGGTTCGCCGGAGAATTTACGTTCCTAGTGGGCGGCGCGTACGGCGCTCGGCTCGTAGACGGGCGCGGCGGCGCGTCTCGCTGGGCTTCTCGTAATACTCTTTGCGGCGCATTTCTTTCTTGATCCCGCTCCGCTCGACCAGCTTGCGGAATCGACGCACGGCCTCCTGGATGCTTTCTCGATCACGAACGTTCAGCTTGACCACATTTCCTCCTTTGTGTGTTTCTCGAAATCGCCCAAATTTCCTCGGTCTCTACGATCCCTGTCCCTGCGCAAGACAAAGCTACCTCTGCCCGTCGCAAAACCGTCCCCATCAGGGCGCCAAAGGGCGCCGGCCCCCCCATTTTCGGCCTCGGGGAACCTGTGAGTGTAGCAGACCGATCGCGGGGCTGTAAATGTCGCCCAGACGGCTCCAGCGAGCCTTTTTTGCAAGCGGTATAGGCCTGGCAACCGTTTGGCGGACTCGGGAGGCGGAAGGCCTGCGATTGAACTGCTTTGCGCCACCCGGCCCGCTGGGCCTGTGGCGTCAAAGTCCACTCAACCCGCCGCCTCCGCGCACGCAAAACAAACCGCGCGGCCGCCTGGCGACCTGCGAGTTGAAAACCGGGACCCGTTTGTGTCGATGGACCTTGGACGAGATGACTCATTCCCAGGAGGCGGCCCCGTGACGGAATCGGACGCGGCGGATATCGGAGACTCGGTCCTGGAGTTGGAGCGTCGTCAGGACGAAGTGCTGCGCGAGCTCGATCTCTTATCGCAGCGATTGGAACTGGTCCTCAAGCAATACGCCGAAGACGCCGCGGCCTCGAAGTACGCCGCCGCTTGCGCGCCGCACCCGGTTGCAGCGAAAAACGCTTCGCCTTCCCAGGCCGCCGCGTAGCTCGCGCGCGGCTTCCGGCTTCAAGCTTGCCTCTCGGCGCCTGGCGACGCCGGATCATCGGGCATTCCGCGCCAGCGCCGCAGGGCGTCGCGTCCGCGGGCCCACAGTCGGCCCGTGAGCAGATCCTCAGTGACGGTCGAACGGCTGGCCGAAAAGTTCTGCCACACCGCTTCGATGTACGGTCCGCTCGTGTCGCGCAGCACCGCGTAGACGCCGCGGCTGCGAATTTGGCCGATCGCCGCTTCGTAGTGGTCGATCACATGCCGATCGAACAGCCTGCCCGCCACGCGCACGCCGGACAGCGCCCCTCGCGCCAGAGTGTGCATGCTCGAAAGCGTGTAAAGCGTCATCGCGCCGGAGATCTCGAGCGGGCTGACTCCTTCGCGCTGCGCCAGCTCGCGCATGTCGGCCCAGACGCGATTGATCTCGGACTGCGGGATCACGCTGGCCGGATCGATCGTTCGCAGCGCCTCGCGCGTCTGGTCGATCGTTTCGCGCAGTCCGTCGACCGAGAGGGGAGGCGTGTCGAAGGCGCCCGCCGTCAGGCTCGAAGCGCTCGCCACGGCCGCCAGCAGATCTTCGACATGATGGATCGTGCTCCGCTCGTCGATCACGCCGTCGCGCTTCAGCTCATCGGCCAGCTCGCGCAGGAAGGTTTGCGAACCGTACGCCAGGTCGCTCACCGTGGCCAACAGCAGCAGCGGAGAAACGTGCAGCGTCGCCAGGCTGGCCATCTCGACAAAGTTGCCGATCGACTTGCGGGCGACAAAGTTCTCTACACCCGGCGAGGAAGACGCCGCCGCCGACCCTGCCGATCCGACCACAGGCTGCGGCCGCGCCACGCCGCCAATATCCTCGGCCAAAAAGTCGAGGGTCTGCTTGACCATCACCGTGTAAGTCTTCGAATTCTGAATCGCTTGCGGCGCGAGGAGCGCCGCACCCTCGCGAACCGTTCCTGCCACTGCGGCGCTACTAGCGCGCAGTGCCCGCTCCGGAAGCGAGAGGGCGTACCGCAACCGGTCGGCGACCGAGCTCTCGTCGGGCTTGGGGTCTTGAGGATCGGACATTCGCATCCTCCAGGGCTAGGACGAAGTGCGGAATTTTGCTCCGTAGAGCCAATCCACAGCCAATCAGGTGACGGCGCCAAGGCCGCCCGCATTCAGGGCGTCGGCAAACGGGCGGGCATGCCGCCCCAGATGACTTGCGACAAACTCCCCGAATAGCCATTCAGGTTTTCGACCGGATCGTTCACGATGCTCCCGAGGATCATCACCCGATCGTGTTCCTTGATCGAGCTCTGCGGCGGGCGACGACTGACAACAGTCACCACCTTGGGCAAGCCCAACAGCACGATCCGCATCGTGAAGAACTTTCCTTCCTGCGACAGTTGCTGAACGGTGCCGGTGAGCGCGACGCCATTTTGCTTGCGTTCGGCCTGTTCAAGCTGATAGCCGGCCAGCCTGCCAATCGTCTCGACCGTTCGAGGATCGGCGCCGGCGGCTCCGATCAGTTTGTGGACTTGTTCGGCCAGGGGCGTCAGTTCGTTTTCTTTGGCGTTTTGCGTGTCGACAAAGGTTACGACTTCCGCCAGACGGCAAAGCCGCGCGTAGGCTTCCGGAGTGATCCGCGATGGGGGCTTACCTCCGCATACGTCGCACGGCACGCGGCGATCGGCGGTTCGCTCGACGCGTTCTCCCTTCACTTCACGCACGCCCGTCACCACCGGACGCCGAACGTAGCCCGTCGA
>DASXPZ010000930.1:0-13340 GCA_036493275.1 Pirellulales bacterium | reverse complement strand
AAATGTTGACTGGCGCGCCGCCATTCCGAGGCGACACGGCGCTGGCGATTGCAGTGCAGCACCTGAAGACGCAGCCGGAGCGCATCGAGAATTTGCGGCCAGACCTACCGCCGGCCCTCTGCCGGATGATCCACAAGCTGCTGGCAAAAGACCCGCAAGCCCGCTACGAAGGCGCGCGGGAATTGCTTAAAGACTTGCAGGCCCTACAGGCGCCGGGAGGCGCCGAAGCGTGGCCGGACGAAACGGCGGACGCTTCCTCAGAGGAGCGAGGCGCACCGGCGGGGGCGGGCGAATCGACGCAACGGCTGGCGGCCGTAATGCAGACCTCCTCGCGACCTGTGGTCGGGCGCCGGCGGCTGGCGCTGTTTTGCGCGGCGCTGTTGCTGGCGTTCTCGGCCGGCGGGCTGGCCGCGTGGGCGACGCGCAAACCGCCACTATTGATGCAAAGTCCTCTGGTCAACGTCCCCAAACGAGCCTCGGCCAAGGTGCAGTTCGAGGACGCCCGACTGGAGCCGAACGACCGTCAGCGAGAGGCCTGGCTGCGGAGCGTGGCGGAATATTTTCCGAACGACGAGCATTGGGTGGCGAGGTCGCGGCAAGACCTGGCGCAGTTCTATCTGACCGAGAAACGCTACGCCGAGGCGCTGGTCCTGCTCGACGAACTGGCGGCGATGAGCGACCAGAGCTCGAAGGAATTCAAGGCGTTCGGCCTGGCTGGCAAGGCGGTGATCTTTACGATGCAGGGAGAGAACGACAAAGCGGCCGCATCGCTGCTGGCCCTGAGGCCCTACCAGAGCCAACTCAGCCCGTCGATGTCGTCGCTGGTGAACGAGGCGCACCGTCGGACCATGCAGAGGGTAGACGAGAAAGAGCGTGAGAAGCTCCGCAATATCATGGAGAGCGAGATCCCAGGATCCGACGAGACGTAAGGCACTCTCGGCGCATTGTCCGAAAGGCGTGAATCCACGACCTGTATTCCGGAAAGGCGCGAGCCCCGCTCCGCCAGCAAGCGCCATCCATTCTTCAAAGTCGGCAGCCGCCGCGCAGCGAAACAGGCGAGCCCGCAAGTGGCAAATCGAGGCCCGGTTGACATCCAGGGCCTTCTCCGGTACCAAACAAGCTCTGCTTCCGCAAAGAAGCAACAGGCCAAAACGGCGCTCGCGGCGCCTTCAGGCCGGGCGACCAACGCCCCCATCGTCTAGAGGCCTAGGACGTCGGGTTCTCAGCCCGAAAACCGGGGTTCGACTCCCCGTGGGGGTACTGTACATTCGTACACTTTCTCACAAGAACTTGTAAGTGTCAGAAGCGACTCATCTTCCAACGATGGGTCGTTTTGCGTTTGCGACTCAAAATCAGCACTTACGGCCGCTTGCTGCGCCGGATTTGGCGCCACGTTTTCGGACCCGTGCGCCGTCTGCCCAGCGATCGCTTTTTGGAAGTGATCGTCGGTCGTTTTTAGGTAGTGCCGGTCGGCAATATCAGGCGAATTGCCAATCCAATCCGTCACGACGTGGAGTGGGAATTGATCGGCCAATTCCGTCTGACGGCTAGCGCGCAGATTGTGGAACAAGCGCTCCTACAGAATTCGATCCATCAACCCTCAAAGGTCCTCTCCGCGGGAAATTCACCGCGGCCCCATGGAAGCCGCGCAGATTTTTCCGGGCCCGGCGACTTTGGCAGGGCAACGGCTCGCCCATTGCATGCAATTCGCAATCCCGTTCGGTGGAATGCGCATAGTTGAGCCGATCAATGGGAAAAGTCTGTTTGCCGAGAGCTGCGATTAGGTTGACGGAATGGTTGACAGAATTCGCCCTAGTGGACGGAATTCCTGGTAGAACCTAGAATCGCTGGACGGAGGGTTGCCTCGTTTTTCTTGGGAAAACCCGCATGCGGGCGTAGCTCAGTTGGTAGAGCGCTAGCTTCCCAAGCTGGTTGTCGCGCGTTCGAATCGCGTCGCCCGCTCTGATTGACGGCCGTTGTCCATGATGGACAGCGGCCGTAAGTCTTGAATAGGCAAGCCAGTTACGTTTGCTGCAACGCTGGTCGCTTGGAGGACCGCCTCATGGACCAATTGGCCCACGCTTGTCTGCAATTGGCCACGTTTGGCGCTGGTTGGTGCAAGCGTTGGTGCAAGCGGCGAACCGGCTGAATCGTCGGTCTCTGTTGCGCTTAGAACATTTCGCGCCGGGTCAGACTGCCCAGCTTCCGGCCCTAACGGCAACAGCGGCAGCGATTCCATCGCGCCGGCCACGTCCAACAGCTTCGGATCGGTGTACGTGTTCATCGTCAAGTTCACGTCGGAATGCCGCATGGCGGCTTGCGCCGTGCGCGGCGAGACCCCGCCTTTGCTCAACAGGGTGCCGAACGTGTGCCGTAAGGCGTGAACGTCTACGGTCCGGCCGCGCTCGTCTCGCTTGTCGATCTTTCCCTTATTCGGTCCTTCTTGCACCACGCGAGCGATTCCAGCGGCAACCAAGTCCCGGTCAAGGATTCGGACCAGCGCTTTGGGGACGGTGAACAGCGGCGCGTCGGAGGGGAGCTTTCCGGGGACTGCTGACAATGGGAGACAAACTTGCCCTACACGGCTTCCAGATTCGCCGCGTTGGCGTTCTGGCGCCACTGCGTTGTTCTGGTCGAAAGCCACCGTCGGCGCGCGGTGGGCGGCGTTCTGCGCGGCCCTTGTCCGCTCGGCAAGCCACTGACGAAGATCGTCGGCAAGATCGGCCCGCAAGGGAATCGTCGAGCCGTCGCGGTTCTTTTCGTCCGCGGCGTCGAGCACCAGGCAGGGCAATGGACCGTCGAGGACCAGTTGGCCGACAGTGATTGAGGCCAGTTCGCCTTTGCGAAGTCCGGTCAACACCAGCGTTTTGTAAATCAACGCCCGTTCCCAGCCGAGCGTTTCCAATCGGTGGCGCGTTTCGTCGCGGAGCTTGGCCACCGCTTCGCCTTTGTGCTTCCCCCGGTGAATCATTGTGGCGTCGAGGATCGGTCGGCGGCGGTCCACATCGAGCAAGCGGCGAAGTTCGTCTTCGGAGAGCGCTCGCCGTTGGCGTCGGGGGTCAATGTCTTCGTCGGCCTTGGCGACTTTGCCGAACGGATTGGACAACAGGCGGCCGGTCTCGACGCACCAGTTACAAAAGGCAACGGCGGCGGCTCGATAGATGTTACGGGTTCGCGCCCCCATGCCTGCCTTACGTTGCAGCACAAGCCATCGCTCCAGCGGTTCGCGGGCAAGATCGGAAAGCCGAGCGAATCGACAATCGGCCTCGATCCGCTCCAGATTGCGTTTGACGTTGGCGCGATGGACGGGCGAAGTCCCTTCGGACTCCAGCTTCGTCAGGTAAGCGTCGATTTGCGCCGCGAGCGTGATTCCCTGGTGGTCGATGGCGGCGGCTTCGTCGGCCGTGAGAATCTTACCCCGTACCTTTTCGGCGCGCCGTTCCAGGTCGGTCAACAGCGAATGGGCGGCGGCTTCGTCGCGGCAGCCGGTCGCCACTTCCTGGACCAGTCCCGAGCCGTCGCGGAATTTTGCAGTGAACGTCCCGGCCGTAATCAAAATGCGGTCGGTCCCGTCCTTCCCCACGGTGAGCGGCGTCGTTCTGGTCTTTCCCTTCGCGTCTTGCCACTGCGCCAGCCGCTCCCCTTTGCGGACGATGATTTTGGCGTCGGCAGGTAGCGGCTTGGTAAACGTTTTCTTAAAGACGGTTCCCATAGTTCACTTCGACTTTCTTTTTTTGACCAGTTCCAGCCCCAGGCAGTCGGCGACCGCGTCCGCCTTGTC
Source organism: Pirellulales bacterium (assembly GCA_036493275.1). GTDB lineage: Bacteria > Planctomycetota > Planctomycetia > Pirellulales > JACPPG01 > JACPPG01. The sequence goes on along the minus strand of DASXPZ010000930.1, from coordinate 9,559 downwards.
GAGCCGTAGGGACGTATCGCCCCGCAGGAAACGCATTAACGACGTTGGCGGTACCCCGGTTCGCTTGGCGATTTCGTACCGCGTCAATCCGCTGTGCTGAATCGCGGCCTTGAGCGCGTCGGTCAAAGGCGCCTTCGGTGTTGGTTTGCTCTTGCTCATAGTAGCTTTTTAGCAATTATCGGCTTTGGGGTCAAATACTTTCTAGTCTGCGCCGCGTTTTCTTTTTCTGTTGGCGGCCCGCCGAACGGGCGCGGCCGCCGTTCTGGTCCCTTTCTGGGATAGAGTGCGTCCATGCGCCCGGCTCGGCGCTTCCAGTGCGCCCTAGCTAGGTGGCGCCCGTGCGCCCTTAAGATTCTCTTTCGTGATCGGGTGAACCCGATAAGCAGACGGACCCCGCCGCAGATTTCCTCGGCAAACCACGGTCAGCAGTCCCTGGTGGACTAACGCGGCGACAGCGCGCTTGATCGTGCAGACGTTTGCCCCCACGCGCCGCGCCAAGTCGGCTTGGGAGGTCCGCGCCACGCCGTCCGGTTTGGTGTCGCGATACAACGCCAGCCAAACCAAGGTTTCCGCCCGTGTCAGGTCTCGCATCGTAAAATCGACAAAGGCATTCAACGAGGCGAAGCGACTTCCGCGTTCGCGACCGCCGGCTTTTGCCTTTGGGGTTCTGGGGGCGTTGGGTCGATGCGCTTCGTCCCGGCGAACCTCCATCGGCGCCAGCACCGAACAGCCCGGCAGAATCGACGGTTCGGCGTGTGTGCTCATGGGTCGCCCCCGTCCTCGTCCGCAGCCGGCGTCCGGTCCCACAACTCGGCGACCGCCGATTGCAGCTTGCCCTCCGGTTTGGCGGTGGGCCACTCGGTTACCGCTGACGCCGTTGTGAAACTCTGGCGCGGGCGGTCGAAACGCAACACCAGATCGCGGGCTTCGGTGTGTCGCGCCTTCAGGTGGCGAAGCGTTACCGTGTCGCTCCCTAGCTTCTCCGATGGCGCCAAGATAAAGGCGTCGTCCGCGCCAAATTCCAGTTCGGAGCTTTCTCGAAAGCTGGCGAGCGACAGCGCATCCGCCGCATAACTCGAACGGCCTTTGCTATCCTTACCCCGCGAGACGGCGGCGACCACTAGCACGGCTACTCCGGCGTCGGCAAACTGCCGCAGATAGTTCATCGTGGCGTCAACGCTGCCGCGCTTGTCGCCATGATCGCCCAGCGGCGGGATGCGTTGAATGTAATCGAGCACGATTAAATCCGCATGGAAGGCGTCGGCCGCGGCGGCGACGTTGTCCAGATTGAACGGCGGCCGGACGAAGGCCATCCTTTCGGCGAGCGATTCGAGCGTATGCAACCCCTGGTCGAGCCGGTCGCCATGTTTGGCGTCGAGCCGGCGATAGCGAATCGCGGTCACGTCCACCCCCGAGAGCCGCGCTAGCTGTCGGTCCAACAGCACCTCGGCTGGCATTTCGATATTGCAGACCAGCGCCCGCAATGTCGGCGTCAGTCGCAGCGCATCGACCACGGCTTGCATGGCGAAGGCGGTCTTCCCGGCCCCCGGCGCTCCGCCCAACAGCGTTACCAGCTTGGGGCCAATTTCGATTCGAGCCAGCTCGCCCGCGCCGATCGGATAGAGCACGGGCGGCGAGCCGGTCAACACGTCGTCGCTCCAGCCGTCGAAAACATCGGCGGCCGTTTGGAAGGCGGGCTTCATGGCGCGCCCCCTTCGTCGCGCCACTTGCCCCAGCCAAGGAATCGTCCGCACTTGTGGCAGTCCAGCCGGGTACGGTCGCCGCTGATCGGCACTTCTACCGCTAGAGCGCAACCGCAACGGCAGGGCTTCGATTCTGCGCCGATGTTTGCGGCGCCTCCCGGCGGTTCGCTCGCTACGTCTGGCGGCGGCGAGGTCCCGGCGGCAAGTCCACATTCGATTTGCCGACGAACTTCTTTCGGCGACAGCCTCGAGTCGCGCGCCGGTTCTTCCAACAGGGCAACGGCCAGCGCCGGCGGACAACCAAACTCTTTTAAGTTCGCGGCGGCGGAGAAAAGCAACCGGTGGCGGTCCCCCTGATCGGCGCCATTTCGGATGAAGTCGAGCGTCGAACGGTTCAGCGTTGGCGCGCCGCCCGTAGCGACATGTCGCGCGGCCCTGGCTTCGATTTCCTTGGCCACCTTGTCGGCGGAGGCGAGCCAGTCGGCGGCTGCCTGGTCGTTGGTTCCGCTCGGTTCCGGAATGTCGAACGGCGCCGGGTCACGGGACAGTTCTAGAATCCTGTCGAGCGACAAGCCGGTAAGCTCATCTAATGAAAACCGCCGCTTGTGCAAGCCGGTCTTCGGGTGGCGCGAGTTTGGAGCGCGGAAAGCGCGCACCTTGTCGTACACCCCCACGTCCACCGACACGGTAGCCAGCTCGGCGGCGTGTTCCACGAACCGCCGCGCCGTCTTGTGGAAGTCCAACGAAGGCGCCGGCGACCAAATCGCGGTCGGCAGTCCAAAGTGGAAGCCCTTGCTCCCGGAGAAGAACACCAACAGGTCGTCGTCGGCCAACTTGTAACGCTCGTAAAGCGACAGGCCGAGCCGAGCCGCTTCGCGGTGCCCGTGTTCCAGATCGTCCGCAGCGTCGATATCAAACCATAGCCACGGCGACCAGCACGGCCCCGCGAAGTCGGCCGTCGAGCCTTTTTCCTTAAAGTGTCGGCGAAAGTCTTCGCCGTATTGAAACGCCGAAAGGTATCCTTCGCGGTGTACTTCGGCCCGGTCATCGCAAGCGGCGTACCCGGCGAGCGCGGCGGCGGCATTTACCGGCCGCCGCGCTTCCCACGTCGCCCCCACGATCCGGAAACCGTAGGGGCAATTAGTCACGTTGCGCCCCCTGCCGCGTCGGGCGGCGATTGGGGGTTATCCGCCGGCGCGAAGGGATCGGCTTCTGGCGCGTCGATGCCAAGCACGGTGAACGTTTTCACGCGGTTGTATTCCGTGCCGTCATCGTCACGCCGCAAGGTCAACTTCACTTTGCAGCGAATGCCCGGCGGCAAGGGCTTGTCCAATTGCTCCGGCGAAGTCACGCCGAGATTGGCAAGATCGCGCTTGGCCATCGGCACCGCAGCCTCTGTCAGCCAAACATCATGCCAAAACTGTCGGCCTTCGTGCCCCCCTTCGAGCACGCGAAAGGTCAGCTTGTAACCGGGAGTCCCGTTCGACTTGCCGTTGAACGGTTCGCCCCTCAACACGCGGGCGACATATTCTCCCGCCGGCAGAGGCGCGAAGTCGTCCGCCGCTTCGGTCTCGCCCCAGGCTCGGGATAGTTTTTCCTGGTCGCCTTGACGTAGAATTTCGGATAAGGATTTTCGCATGGGGGTTAAGCCTCCATCCCGGCCCCGACGGTCGTACCCGCCGGGGTCGGTTCGTTAGTGGGATGAGTCGGGAAGAAATACCGTTCGCCTTCGGAGCAGCCTTCGTCTTGCGCGCTCATTTCGAGGCCCCTTTTAGATAGCGAACGGCCGGGCAACCCTGGTCAATCCACGATTCGACGGCGGCGCGGTTCCAGCGAACCAAGGCGCCGAGCTTGACAGGGGCCGGCATCCGGCCGGCGTCGGAAAGGCGGTAGACGTGGCGCGCCGAACAACCGAGCAATCGGCTTACTTCGCCTACGTCCAGTAGGGCAATGGCGTCGCCCGCGGCTTGAGCAACAACGTTCATAGCTTGTCTCCCATAGATCGAGTCATCCAGCGGCAGGCACGGTGCCCGCCCGACGCTCGAAATTTGCCACAAGCCGACGCTAAGGAAGTAGCCGGGAAGTAGAAAAGCGTGAAGACGCAGTTTTTCCCGAGAGAAGCGTTTCGCGTTGGGAAGTAGATGGGAAGTAAGCCGCTACTTCTCGCGCGGTCGAATTTCGCCCCGTTGCGATTTTCCTTTGCGAATCGCGTCGGTCCGAGCTTTTATGCCGTCGCCGTACTCGTCTAGTTGCTCGAACGGATCGGACGGAGATTGCTGCCGCTTGACAAAAGAATCGAAATCCGCGAGGTGGACGTTGAGACGTTGCGAGCTTGGTTTATACGATTTGATTTCGCGATTCTCGGCAAGGATTTTGAGTATTCTCTTGTGGTTTAGACCGGGAATTTTCTCGCTGTACTTTGCAATGATTTCTATTGCTGGCACATAGGCAGTCGGGTCGTCAATTCCCGACGTAATGATGGTCTTTGCGCCGCCATCATCCTCTTGAATCGTTGCGTCAGTCGGTTTGGGTTCGGCGCTTGTTTGGTCCAGATTGCGATTCTCCCAAGCGTCGCGTAGATTCCTGAGGACTGGTCCCAAAAGGTCGGCGATTTGCTCTACGGCGCCGACGGTCAACTCCCACCGCAGAACGCGGGCGACCGGCTCGACAGCCTCTGTTCCCAGGGTCTCGGCCAGCAGATTAAGGCGACGCGCGGCTTCGCTCCAGCGGACGCCGTTCTTTAACTGCTTGGCTATGCTTTCGTGCGAATACTTGCCCTCTCGCAGCGCGTTCGCCTGTTCTCGCACTTCAAGGTAGACCCATTCCACAAATGCCAGATGGCCCGCTGGCGTCGCAGGATAAAGATCGTCCGAAGAGGGCGGCGCGAGACTTTCAGACTTCTGCGCCTCCTCAATAAACTGCGAGGATTCGATCTTTAGCTGACTTTCAAGCCACGGCATGTTTTCCGATGCGCCACGAAGTCCCTCGGCGAAGGGCCGAAGCACACGGCCGTTATTGTGGAGCAGCGCGAGAATCGGACCGTAATCCAGGTTTCCGTCCGAGTCTCGGCGCATGGGGGTCACCATGCCCCCGCATACGGTCTGGAAATCGGCGGGCGAAACTGCTTGCTTTCCGGTTTCCAGAGATACTTGCAAGCGAGTCGCAAATGATAGGGTCAGCTCGTGAAAGTTGGTTGAGTTCAAGCCGAATGCCGTGGCGCCATTCGAGCGGGCGCGAAGCCAGAACATCAACGGGCCAAACTTTCGACTCGCTCGCACTAGCGCCCCGTCGGCGCCATCAAACAGCGATAGATATATTGGCGCAGCAGCGTCGAAGTCACTCGCGGTCAGGGCGCGGAAAAAGTCGTCGAGTAATCCGACCATTTCGCAAAGGCTTTTCGTAAAGTCTTCGATCCGCTGACTTCGAGTCTCCTCGGTCTCGTTCGCCCTCGCTTGTTCGTCCATCGGATCGGCCCAATAAGTCAGATTGCGGATGTGTCGCTCGATTTCATCGGCGTCGCGTTGTTCGCCCGGCTGAGGCGGCGCTCCCGTCACGCGCAAGTTATCCAGTAGCCGATAGGCGTTCCGTAATAGGGTGTTCGCCTGTTGAATAAAAGAAGCGTCGGAGGAGTCGTCACGTCGCAAGTCTAGGAGGTCGGCCAATTCGCGTCTCAGAAATCGTCCCACGCCCGCCGCGACCACAGGCAAGTCGTGAGGAATTGGTCCCTTCCAACCCGCCGGCGCCGCCAATTCCAGCGCGTCGTGTTGTTCGTCCACGTAATCCTTCCATGATTTCCCGGCTTCAGGGCCGCTCGCATTCGGAAACTCATCCTTGGGAGTGCGCGCCGTAACTTCCTCGCGAATCAGTTCCGCCGCCCCGTTGCAGTGGTCTGCCCGGTCTGCCGCTTCGGCGGGTAAGTGCTCCGGTGCGTCGGCGAGTTCCGCTCCGCCTCGGAATCCACTTGGCGGATCGGTAGCGTATTCGTTGCCCGGCTCGATGACTGTGGCATCCGGTGGTTTGGCCAATGGCGCGGCCGGCCGGCTTTGCTTCGTTGGTTCATCCGCCGACGAACGCCAAAAATCCCAAAGCGCATCGGTTGCCGCTACCTGGAAGCAATTGAACGGGGTCGGCCCTTCCTTTGGAATGTATCGGGTTCCCTTCCCTAACTCGGTCCAAACCCATTGACGATTTCCCCGCTCGCCAACTGGGTGAGCCCAGCCTGGATTCTCGAATACAACGAGTCCGGTATTCAACCGTCCAGCCCGAATCGCGTCATGCACGGCCCATTCTCCGGCCGCCAGCGTATGCCCCTTAACGTGCAGCCGTTTCACTAAGGTCGCAGCAATTAGTTCGATCGAACCATCATGCGACCGCGGGACGTTAGCCATAACGCTCGGAATATCCCTTGCCGCCTGATCAACGAGTGCAGCCGGGGGCAAGGGAAATGTCGGCGTCGGATCAATGCGCACGCCAGCAGGGCGATCATCCGCCATGAGTTCGCCTTTCCATGATCCGGGCCGGCCAGGGCCGGGCGGAGGGAAAGGCGAATAACTCCCCGCGCCGGCTCAGGCCGCTTGGCGCGCCAGGTGGCCACCCGGCATGCCGTCCCGAATTTCTTTGTTTTAGTCGCGTTCGATCCGACGCGCCGCGCGGCCTCTGCCAGGGCTCAGGAGAAATCCGAACAACGATTCGTCAACGTAACGCCGTTCGCACAGGTGCGCTTCTTGACTGCTTTGGTACGTTAGGTCGTGGCACTTGCGACAGCCAAAATACCGCGCTCCGGGGGGCAGGTACAACTTGCCGCAGTGCCGCCGGCACGCCACGCCACGCACAACCAGCGGGCAGGTGAACCACCACCGCTCGCCGTCGAATTCCGTCGGCGTAGTCTGTAATTGGACTGGAAATCGAATGTCCTCTCGATCCGCCCAGCGATAGTGCAAGATGATCTTCGGCCACTCAGGCGGACCGACGACGGAGTAGCCGATCGACGTTATTCGGCCGCCTGTCCAGTCCCAGGAAACGCTTCCCTCAGTCCCTGGAACTAATCGGCCAAAGGTGCGAACCGTGAGGACTGCGGATTGTTCGACGGTCGATTTTGCGCCGCGCCGATCCCAACGCCCGCTGCCAAGTCCGCCCATACCGCTCCCCTGTCCCCTCTGGGTTTTGCCAAAATCAATTGGGTTTGTTTCGTAAATCATTGTACGCGCCGAGTTCACCGAGGCGAACCGCATTCCGCGCCGCCAGTTCGCCGCGCATGCAATCCAGATTCTGGCGGAACCGTCTTTGCGGCCTATAGTTAGTCTCGCTAAGATGAGACGCCAACCCCGGGGCGCCCGTCGGCAGCGGTTCGTCGATCAATCTCTTATGGTGCAGAGCACGCATGGCGAAGCCGAAAAGCGGCAATCCAAAGGCCCGAGGTCTCTTCGACGAGCAGGAGAGGCATCTTGAACGACAAATCCGACGCCAGCGCGCCCTTTTCATCCCGCGATTCTTGCGCGAAGCGGCCTCGAACCTGCAACTAAAAGACGCGGCGCAGGATAAAGCCTACGCAATCGCGGTCCGCTGGGCCGACCTGGAGACCCAGGGACATCTTCCACAGTACAAAGAAACCTCGATCGACACGCAGTTTCTAGACCAGCTTTTCGGCGATGGCCTCGGGTACGGAGTCAAAACGGCGAACCCGGAAGCTTGGCAATTGGAACACAAGTTCACCGTTCCGGGAGTCGGCATCGCCGATGGGGCGTTCGGTGACTTTCCGCAAATGCGAGAACCTACGGTCATCGTCGAACTCAAGGGAGCCTTGACCGACCTTGATCGTGACCGCTCGAACGGCCGGACGGCGGTCCAACAGTGCTGGGACTATCTCAATGCGTTGCCTGGCTGTTCGTGGGGAATTGTTTCCAACTTCAAGACGATTCGACTGTACTACCATCCCAAAGGGATATTGTCCTACGAGGAATTCTCGCTTCAAGAGTTGCGAAAGCGCGAGCGATTCGACGAGTTTTACTGCCTGTTCGAGCGCGGTGGGTTGCTTCAATCGCGGCTTCGCCAGCAACCCCGCGCGCTCGAACTCCTGCGCCGCACTACCAACCGTCAGAACGAAGTAGGCGAGGACCTATACAAGTCCTATCATTTTCAACGACTGCGGCTCATCGAGCACTTAAACCAACGAATGGGCAAGCCGTTAGACACGGCGATCCGCATTGCCCAAAAATTACTCGATCGCGTCATCTTCATCGCCTTTTGCGAAGACCGCGACTTGCTCAATGAGAATTGCTTGAAGCGAGCGTCAGAGGCAGTCGCGGCGTTTTCGCAAGCGAGAAACCCACTCTGGCAAAACTTTTTGGGCCTCTTCGCTGAAGTGGATCGCGGCGGCAAGAATGTTGGCGTAGCGGACGGATACAACGGAAATCTTTTCAAGCCTGATGCCGAAATCGACAACCTGGAACTTGATGACGAGCCGTGGATTCGCGGTTTTAAAAACTTCGGCGACTTCGACTTCTCAGAGGAAGTAAACGTCGAAGTCCTTGGGCATTTGTTTGAGCGCTCTATTACTGAATTGGAAAAGCTCCGCGTCGGGGGACTTTTTGCCCTAACGGGCGGCCATGCCGCCTCAGAACCGGGCGCGAGCAGTGAGGAACCAGTCCCCGAGGAACGCTCCCCCCTGTCTAAGATGCCCAAGAGCGCCCAGCGTAAGCGCTTCGGCATCTACTACACGCCTGCGGCGTTCACCGGATTGATTGTGGAACGAACGATCGACGCCTTGGTGCGCGATCGGTTCACGGCGTTGCAGGCGGCGCATCAGGTTGATCCAGAATCACGCGCCAAGCAAAGCCAAAAGAAACTACTTGCGTACTGGTCGTCCTGCCTTGAGTCCCTCAAGCAACTCACCGTCTGCGATCCGGCTTGCGGCTCGGGCGCGTTTCTGATTCGGGCCTATGACGCCTTGGATGCGCACTACAAGACCGTCATTCACGGTCTGGCCGGCGCCGAGCTACCGCCCGGAGAAGTTGTTGCCCTCGAAGCGTCCGTTCCCGACTTGATCCTCAATCAGAATATCTACGGCGTGGACCTTTCTCAGGAAGCCGTCGAGATTACCCAACTGGCCTTGTGGATTCGTTCGGCCCGTCGCGGCAAAACTCTCGCCGACCTTTCGCGCCACATTGTCTGCGGCAATAGTCTCGTTTCTGAGAGCACCGTGGATGCCAAGGCGTTTGGTTGGAGCACGCGGTTTCCCGGAGTCTTCGACGAGGACGGCGCTGGCGGCTTCTCCTGCGTAATCGGCAATCCGCCTTGGGAGCGGGTCAAGGTGCAAGACCGCGAGTTCTTCTCATTGACTGACCCCGTCACTGCGGGGGCCGTCAACGCCAACGCGCGCAAGCAACGCATTGCCGCGATGCCGACGGTCAATCCGGAGTTGTACGATTCCTACCAGGCAGCCCGCGACCACGCGCAGCGGCTTCTCGACTATGCGCGCAGCTCGGGCCACTATCCGCTTACTGGCAAGGGAGACGTAAATCTCTACATGCTCTTTGCGGAGCTGGCCAGCAAGCTTGTTGCGCCCGAAGGCTTGGCTGGATTGCTCGTACCCTCGGGCATTGCCACCGACGACACAACCAAAGAGTTCTTCGCAGAGTTGATGGATGGCAAGCGCCTAGTTTCACTGTATGACTTTGAGAACAAAGAGGCCCATTTCGAGGATGTCCACCGATCATTTAAGTTCACCGCGCTAGTCTTTGGTGGGGAACAGCGTAAGAACGAGCAAGCCGATTTCGTTTTTTTTGCCCGAGACATCGACGACACGGCTGAAGTCAACAAGCAACGCCACATTGCGCTGACTGCTGCTGATATGGCGT
>DASXPZ010000929.1:0-3493 GCA_036493275.1 Pirellulales bacterium | reverse complement strand
TCTATGTGCCGTGGCGCGTGAATGGGCACGGCGTGTTGCTGTTGGCGACTTCGACGCTGATGGAGCGCGAGCGGCCATATCTGCTGGAGGTTGAACTAGCGTGGGGCACGATCAATCGGCTGCGGAATCAGGTGGCGCAGTGGGAGGCGCTGGGGCTGATTATCTCGGGCGGCATGCGGAAGCAGATCCTGGCGATGACGCACGACTTTGCTCAGGCGGCGACGACGGACGACGCGGCGGCCGCGGCAGAGTCGGCAGGGCGGGCGCTGACGGCGGCACTGGACGCGATGGGGCAATTGGCGTCGGTTTATGCGGAGCAGGCGATTGGGATGCGGCGGGCGCAAACGCCGAAGTTGGCGACGTGGTTTGGTGTGCAGTTGGGTGGCGAGATGCCGGCGCTGGGTGTGGCGCGGCAACTGCTGAATTCGTTCAACATGGTGTCGGTGCCGCTGACGTGGCGGGCGATCGAGGCGAGCGAGGGGCGGCGGACTTGGAAGGCGGCCGATGCGCAGTTAAGTTGGGCGCAGACAGCTGGGATGAAAGTGATGGGCGGGCCGCTGCTGGAGCTGGACGATCGCGGTGTGCCCGATTGGACTTATCTTTGGGAAGGTGATTTCGACAGCTTGCTCGCGTTTATGCTCGACCACGTGACGACGGTCGTGAAGAAGTATCGCGGGAAAGTGCATCTGTGGCAGGTGGCGGCGCGGATGAGCCATGGGCGGGTGCTCGCGCTGAACGAGGAGCAACGGCTGCAGATTGCGGCGCGGGCGATCAGCAAGGTTAAGGAGCTTGACCCGTCGACGCCGCTGATTGCGACTTTTGATCAACCGTGGGCGGAGTACCTGGCAACGGAGAAGCTGGATTTGGCGCCGCTGCATTTTGCGGATGCGCTGGTGCGCGGCGACTTGGGTTTGTCGGGCTTGGGGTTGGAGATCAACGTGGGGTATCACCCGGGCGCGACGGCGCATCGGACGCCGTTGGCGTTTAGCCGGTTGATCGATACGTGGAGCTTGCTGGAGCTGCCGCTGGTGATTTCGTTGACGCTGCCAAGCTCGGCGGAGAAGGATGACTTGGCGAACGCGAAGACGCAGGTGCTCACGAGCGACGGGAGCGAGGTGAGCGGCGCGACGCAGCGGGCGTGGATCGAGCGGTATATGCCGATGCTGTTGGCGAAGACGCCGGTGCAAGTGATTCTGTGGAATCAACTATCGGATGCGGCGCCGCACTACTTTCCGCACGGCGGATTGTTTGACGCGAACGAACAGCCGAAGCCGGCGCTTGAGGCGCTGCGGCGAATTCGGCAGCAGTACTTGATGTAGGCGAGCGGTAGGCGCGCGCTTAGTTTGACGCAGCAGCTTTGAGCTTTTCGTGGAGCAGGATCGCGGTGTCGCCGTGGATGGCGGCATCGCGGGTTGGATGATTCGGCAGGGCGGCATCCAGACCGGCGTCGCGGAGGGCTTGGGCGCACTTGGCGGACAGGCCGCAGATGCGCAGCGCGCCGTCGCACTCGGCGAGGCGATCTTGCAGGAGGACGAGCTGCTCTAGCAATCCGCTGGGGAGCGTCTTGAGCTCTTCGAGCTCGAGGACGAGGCGATAGATGAAGTGGCGCGAGGCGATCGACCACATTTCATCCGCGAGCTGGGGCAGCGCTTCGGTCCAATTGCGACTGGGGCAGAGCTTGACGAAGAGCCAATTGGGCCCGCGATCCACAGTCAGATTCAATCCGTCGACAAGATGTGTAGCCACGTGAATACTCCATGTACGTGGGACGGCGGGGCCGATTGTTCCGAGAAGAGTGGGTCGAACGAAGAGCCCCGCCTGGTGCTCGAATGTTCAACTACCTAGTATCTTAGGCGGCTTTTGTTGGCGGCCGCAACGCAGCTTTGCGAAAAGTTTTTGGAGAGGAAGTTTGACAAGGAGTGGCCGGTTGAGGTTCTTAGTAGATCGGCCTTTGGGAGCCCTACCTGTGGCGAGAGTAGAAATGCGGAGAGATGCGTCGTTGCTAGCGGCGCGGCGGTGGAAGCGCGTGAGTGATTAGGTGAGTAAGCGGGCGGGTTTGGGGAACAGGCAGTTACGCGCTGAGCATTTTGCGGATCGTTTCGTTGGCAATTTGGAGAGCGTCGGGCAAGCGGGCAGGATTCTTGCCGCCGGCTTGAGCGAGATCGGGCCGGCCGCCGCCGCCGCCGCCGACCGCTTCGGCGACCGGGCGGATCCACTCGCCGGCGCTGAGCTTGCGTGCTTGCAGATCTTTGCTGATTCCGGCGACAAGGGTGACTTTGTCTTCGCCGGAGCGACTGGCCAGCAGGACGGCGGAGGAAGGGGTTTTGCCGCGGACCTGGTCGATTAGCTGCCGCATGAGGTTCGACTCGACGCCTGGCAGTTCGGCGACCACGACGGTGACGCCGGAGATTGTGGCGGCGGATTTTAGGAGGGCTTCGCCGGATAGGGGTCCGGCGGCGGCGCGCTCGGTGAGTTGTTTTTCCGTGGCGGCGATGTCTGCCTGGATCGCGGCGATCCGCTGCGGCACGACGAGTGAGGCGACCGAGAGGAGGCGCGCGGCCTCGGAAAGAGCGTGCTTTTGCTCGGCGTAGGTTGGAGCGGTGGCGGCTGGTTGTTTTACGGCGGGCTTGGCGGATTCAGTCGCAGCGCCCCCGGCGCCAGCAAGTTGCTTCTTCAGCTCGCGGGCGTGGGCTTGGAGCGCGTGAACTCCTTCGGGCACTGCGAGCGGCGAGACGCCGAGTAGCTTTGCCGACTCATTCAGGGCGGTGGTCGTTTGTTGGGAGTGCTCGGCGGCTTTTGCGCCGGTGAGGGCTGTAATCCGGCGGGTGCCGGCGGAGACGCCTTCTTCGGCGAGAATCTCGAACGACTCGACTTCTCCGGTGTTCGTGAGGTGGGTACCGCCGCAAAGCTCGCGGCTGAAGGTGCCCATCGAGACCATGCGGACGGGGTCGGGATATTTTTCGCCGAAGAGCATCATCGCGCCCTTTTGGCGGGCGTCGGCCAGTGGGAGGGTTTCCCATTTCACGGCCTCGGCGGCTTTGACGCGGGCGGCGACGTCGGTGCCGATCGCGGCGAGCTGCTCGGGGGAGACGGGCGCGAGGTTCGTGAAGTCGAAGCGGAGCCAATCTTCATCGACTTTCGAACCTTGCTGCTGGGCGTGGGAGCCGAGGTTTTTCTGCAGAGCGTAGTGGAGGATGTGGGTCGCGGAGTGGGCGCGGCCGATGGCGGAGCGGCGGCGGTCGTCGACGATGGCTTTGATTTTGGCGCCTTCGCGCATCGTGCCTTTGGTGAGGTCGCCAATGTGGATGACGAGCTGACCGTCTTTTTGCGTATCGGTGACTTTGAATTCGAAGCCTTCGCCCACAAGGCGGCCGGTGTCGCCGACCTGGCCGCCGCTTTCGCCGTAGAAGGGCGTGCGGTCGAGGACGACGCGGACGGGCTCGGTGTGGCCGATTTCGTCGAGCTGATCGCAGAGGTGGTCGTTCGGCGGATG
>DASXPZ010000928.1:0-8696 GCA_036493275.1 Pirellulales bacterium | reverse complement strand
GTCGAATCGCTGTGGCGCGTCTGCCGAGCCAAGGTTTCGGAGATCGAATTGCCTTCGCCCGCGCAGCGTGGCCCTCTTCGTATCCACGACCTGTTGCTTGAAGCGACTGGCGAGAGCTGCGACCTTCTGGTCAATGAATTTCTGATCCGCTTTTGCGCAGCCTTCACCGACCAGGGAATGGCGGGCTGGTCATTGCCGGGCAGGGACCTCGGTTTTTACAAAGCCTTCTGCCAACTCTACCGGCGACATGGCGGACCGCCGAATCAATGGACGAGCGGTCTGTCGGCCGAGATCGAGCGGCTCGGCGAGTGCCAGATGGATCCGCTGGAATCGATCCGCGAATCGTTGAGCATGCTCGGCTATTCCGAGGAGGAATGGCCCCACGTCGTGCGATCCAATCTACTCTCTTTGCGCGGCTGGGCCGGGCTGATTTGGCACATGGAAGTTCGCCCAGACCGTTTCGCGGCGCCTGCCCCCGCGGGGACGCTGATCGAGTTCGTCGCCGTGCAACTGATTCTGGAGCGTTTGGCGATCGAGCACCTTGTCGAGGGAACCATCTTCAAAGCGCCGTGCTTGAACCAATTGCGAGGCAAACTTACGCAAGCGCTCGACAAGGGACCGAAAGACGTCAGAGGCCAACGCGCCTTCCGAGTATTTCAACTCGCGCAACTGATGGGCTGGTCGTCGGCCCGCTTGTCGCGATTGTCGATGGCGGACTGGACGATGCTCGTCGCCGAAATCGAATATTTCGGCGAACTGGAGCGGCGCCGCCTGCTGCACCGCGCCTACGAACGGCACTATCGATGCCAAGCGCTCGACGCACTGTGGTCCTACGGTCAACGCGCCACGACGCGAGTCGATTCGCCCAACTTCCAGGCGGTGTTTTGCATCGACGCCAGAGAGGAATCCTTTCGTCGTCATGTGGAAGAAGCAGGCAAACGGGTCGAGACGTTTGGCGTCGCCGGCTTTTTTGGCGTGCCGATTTACTATCGTGGCGTGGCCGACGCCCACTTTACACCCCTATGCCCGATCGTCGTCAAACCGAAACATTGGGTCACCGAAGAAGTCGTCTACACGTTGGCCGAAGCCAACCGGCGTCGCAGCCACGCGCGAAAGCTCGTCGCGACGGCGACCCACCACATTCATATGGGAAGCCGCGGCATCGCTCGCGGCGCTATTTTGACCGCCGGCCTGGGCGTCATCGCGTCCATTCCGCTGATTGCGCGGGTGTTGTTTCCTCGGCACACCGGACGGTTCCGCAGCATGGCGAGTCGGATTGCCCACCCGCCTTCGATGACGCGGCTGAGATTGCACCGCAGTGAGGCGAGCCCCGGACCAGAAAAAGGGCACATTGGATTCACGACCGAAGAGATGGCCGAGTTGGCCGAGCGCGCTTTGCGCGACATCGGCCTGACGTACGGCTTTGCCCGGCTGGTGGCCTTTCTGGGGCACGGCTCCTCGTCGGTCAATAATCCTCACAAGTCAGTCTACGATTGCGGCGCATGCACCGGCAATCCCGGCGGTCCCAATGCGCGGGCCCTGGCCGCGATGTTGAATGACAGCCACGTGCGCGCGATTTTAGCCCGCCGCGGCGTCGAGATCCCGCGGACAACCGTCTTCCTCGGCGGCTTGCACAACACCTGCGAAGATTCGATCACGTTTTATGACCTGGAGACTTTGCCCGTTTCGCATACCGATGATTTCGAAGCAATGCAAAGCGTGCTGCACGAGGCCTGCGAGCGAAACGCGCACGAGCGCTGCCGCAGGTTCGATTCGGCCCCGCTCAAGCTGTCGTTCGCCGGCGCGCACCGCCACGTGGAAGAGCGCTCGATGGACCTTGCGCAGGCCCGGCCGGAATTCGGGAACGCCACGAATGGAATGTGCGTCGTTGGCCGGCGGCAGCGCACGCGCGGACTATTCCTCGATCGGCGATCGTTCCTGATGTCTTACGATCCGGCTCAGGACGACCCCCATTGCACAATCCTGGAACGCATCCTGAGCGCTGTCGTTCCGGTCTGCGAGGGGATCAACATGCAATACTTCCTATCGCATATCGATCCCGCAGGCTGGGGCTGCGGCACGAAGTTGCCCCACAATATCACGTCGCTACTGGGAGTGATGGATGGCGCCTCGAGCGACTTGCGCCCCGGTTTGCCCTGGCAGGGAGTCGAAATCCACGAACCGATGCGAATTCTGTTCGTGATCGAGTCGACTCCCGAGGCCCTGCGAAAGATCATGCAGCGGAACAAGGTCGTGGGCCGGATCCTGCGGAACGGCTGGGCGCAATTAGCGGTTCTCTCACCGACCTCGAATAGCATCTGCGTCTATCGCGACGGAGAATTCCACGCCTACGAACCGACTGGAAATGAGTTGCCGAAGTCGGATTCTTCGACAAACTGGTACCAGGGCTGGCGCGGCCACCTTGAATTCGCCACGATCGATACCCCCGAAGCGCCGGTCGAGACCCAGGCGACTACCGAGCCCTGGGCGACGACAACAACTTAAAGCGCATCAGCGGCCTGCCAGTGGTTCGGAGTTCCATTCTTTCTGTAGGTTCCGTTCTGTTGTTCCTACGCCCCGCTGCGGTGGCTTCTTTTCGTTCGCGACATCACACGCCTGATCTTGGCGGCAAAGCTCGGCTTACTGCTTGCCTCGCTCAGCATTTTGGCTGACTCCAGGCTATCGCGTGTGTTGTATGTAATCGGCCGGCTCCTCAGGCTGTTGATTGAGAACCGTAGAAATTTCTTGACAGCGCGTGGTACGATACGGCCGCGGCGGCAGGGCGCCCTAAGCCGGCATCGATCGGAAAACGCTGTGTTCCGTTCGGCGCCTCTCTGGGGATACCCCAGGGAATCTTGAAGGAGAAGTTTTTCGTCGCGTGAGCGGGACTGCGCGCCTGCGCAGCACTGCTCACGCCAGACCAGACTCGGTAGGGCGTCCTGTCGTCCGCTTTCTATGCACTCGAAAGCCACCATCGCCCGGGCGTTCGCCAGTGCGTTTCTCGCCGGCGAATTTGAAGTTGATGCGATTGTTGATCGCGGCGTCCAATTGCTGGGGCAAAAATGGACATGGCTCCGCCCGCTCGCTTCTCGCCTGTGCGTAGCCTTCGAAGCTGGACCACGGCCGCGGCGGATCACCGTCGTCAAGTTTCTGCTCGAGGACGTCGGTTTCCAGAGGGCCTATCAAAAATACGAGCTGCGGTTGCCCGGCCGATTGGCGACAAGGGGGACCATGAACCCAATCGTCGGGGCGGCGTCCTGGAATGTTCCACCCATCCAGACCGCGGGGAAACTTGCCGAGTGGCTGGGGATCACGGTCGGCGAACTGGAGTGGTTCGCCGATTGCAAGCAGCTCGAATACAAACGGAATCAAGGCCGACTGAGACATTATCACTACCGGACGTTGGCAAAGCGTTTTGGGCAAGTCCGGTTGATCGAGGCGCCCAAGCCGCGGCTGAAGGAGATCCAGCGCCGCGTTTTAACCGGCGTGATTGAACGCATTCCTGTTCACGCGGCCGCGCACGGCTTTCGCCGCGGCCGTTCGATCAAGACGTTTGCGACGCCGCACGTGGGGCAAGCGGTCGTCGCCCGGCTCGATTTGCAAGATTTCTTTCCATCGATCTCCGCGGCGCGAATACAGGCTTTATTTCGGACCGTGGGCTATCCCGACGCCGTCGCCACGCAACTGACTGGAATTTGCACGAACGCCGCGCCGCTCGACGTCTGGGATGAGCTTCTGATGTGGCCCGCGACTGACCGCTTGACCAACATTCCTTTTCTCTACGCGCAGCCGCATCTTCCTCAAGGCGCTCCCACTTCGCCGGCGCTGGCAAACTTGTGCGCGTATCGGCTCGACTGCCGACTCTCCGGCCTGGCTGCCGCGGCCGGAGCGACTTACACGCGATACGCAGACGACCTGGCTTTCTCGGGCGACGCGGCCTTCAGCCGAGTGGCAAAGCGATTTTGCCTTCATGCGTGCGCTATCGTTTTGGAAGAAGGCTTTCGCGTGCATCATCGCAAGACGCGGATTATGCGCGCCGGAGTTCGACAGCGCTTGGCCGGGCTGTTAGTGAACGAACGGCTGAACGTCTCACGATCCGAATTCGATCAATTGAAGGCCACGCTCACGAATTGCGCGCGACATGGCGCCGATGGCCAGAATCGAGGAGCGCGCGAAGATTTTCGCGCGCACTTGCTGGGGCGGATCTCGTTCGTAGCGATGTTGAACCCGGCGCGCGGCGATCGTTTGCGCGCGATCTTCGATCGCATCGAGTGGCAGTAAACACTGCCTCTTCGTGCCGTTGTGGTTCGCCTGGTTCAACCACCACGACACAAAGACACGACGGGAACATTCTCCAGGAAATAACTACTTGCCAGTCTCCGCGCTGGCTTTGGCTTTGCCGGACTCACGAAAATCTAACAACGCGACAACTCGCTATTGATCCGCGCGCCGCTAGTACCGAAAGATCAAGTCGGTGTAGATGCGGTTCTTCAGCACGTCGCCGTTCTGCGTCAGCGGGTATTCCCAGCCGACTCCCACTTCGACATTGCCGCTCGGTTTCCACCTGGCGCCCAGCACGTTGGACACCACGTTTTTTCCCGCGACGCCATTGGTGGGAAGATTGAGCAGATCGAGTCCCGCGGTCGGTATGCCAGTTTGGAGCTTCGCGCTATCCATCCAATGAAACCAGTTGAGCCCGATCAACGGATAGATGTGCCCCGGCAGCTCGTAATCCCACTGATTAGACCAGTACCACATTTGCGTGCCCCAGTTGCGGTCTTCAGGCAGTCGGAAGCCCGTCGCGCTCAGCCAGTGGCCGCGGTCGAAGATTTGCTTGCCGGCGGTCAAAAAGAGGTGGAAGTCGCCGTTGCCAAAATTCGCGAGTGCGCCAGGCGATCCCGGGATGAAATACGTCAACCCGCCAGAGACGAGAAACTGGCTGTCCACATTGCGGATGAAGTTGTACTTGGCGCCCACCGGGGCCGAGAGGAATCCGGCCGGGTTGCTGCCGCCTCCGTTATTGGCCTGATTGACCGAAAAATAACTCAATCGCGGCGCGATCAGGCTCCAGCGGTCGGTGACGCGACCGCGAAACTGCGCGGCCCACACCTGTGCGTCGCCGGAGCCATTCGCTGCCGGCACGCTGTTGTCGATAAAAATGCCGCGCGCCTCGGTCAATGACCGCGGATCTTCGAAGAAGAACGGATTCGAGATCGGGCTGATGAAGTTGTCGAAGCAATGATCACTTGGCAGAAAGCCGAGCAGGCGACGACGGCGGTTGAACGAGTCGCAGCATTCGGCAAAATCGCCACAGCTCGCGCAGGAATCACAGATTGTCGGAGCCGAGTTGCAGCAAATGGGATCTTGGAATAGACCCTCGGCGCCGCGGCTGACGTCGCCCATGCCGACGCTGAGAGTGATTACGGCGGCGTAAACCCAGACACGTCGCATCCTTTTTCCCTACCATTGCGAGGATATGCCAATTCGACCATGACACATCTGGCTATCGGCCAGGGGCTCCGTGTACTATGAAATCTCCAGTGATCCACTGCAGTACAGGAATCTCGCGAGCATCCCTTAAAACCATTAAAGTGAACTAACTTGCGCACAATTTATCAGCGGTCCTCATCGGCTACGAACGCTTTACGGGTCGCTAACCCGGATTATTCAACTTCGATTCAGACGTCGACAGCGGAACGGCACACTAACCCGACGCGCCAGCGAGGGCTCTTTGGGTTGTTCCAGATCACAAGACGAGAGGGATTTCATGCTCGGCGCTTTTCGACTACCGATTGCTTTCCTGGTTGGCTGCTGGCTGACGCTCGCCGCCCGAGCAGGGGGCGATGAGCCAAAGACGCCTGTCGCGAAGACCGAAGCCGAGCGCGCGATTGCTGAGCGAAACGCTCAGAAGATTCCGACGAAGATCGCTGGCGAATATCAGGGAGGCGAGTTGGTCGAGTTGCGCGTGCGCGGTCGCATCGCTTTTCTCGTTAAGCCGACTGGGACAGTCGATCCACAGAATCGCTGGGTCTGGGAATTCCCGTTTTGGCTCGGCGTTAACGACGGCTTTGGCCATGTGGCGCATCGCTATTACGTCGAAAAGGCGCTGGCAGCCGGCTTTCACGTGGCTGGTGTAGACGTCGGGGCGTCCTGCGCCAGCCCCGCCGCGGCCGATGTCTGCCAGGAATTTTACGACCTGCTGGTCTCGAAGTATGGATTGAACAAGCGAGCGCGGGCACTGGCGCACAGCCACGGCGGCCTGATCGCCTATGGCTGGGCCTTTCGCCATCCGACGTGCGTTGACCGGATCGCGGGCATGTGTCCGGCGACCGACTTCCGCACCTATCCGACGCTAGCCGGCGTCATCAGTGGGCCAACGAAGGGCTTGGACTACGGCCTTTCGCTCGAGGAACTCCAGCGCCGCGCCGCCGAGTTCAACCCGATTGATAACCTGGCGCCGCTGGCCAAGGCAGGCGTGAAGATTCTGCACCTGCACGGCGATGAGGATCTGCTGATCCCGACGAATGCCAATTCCACTGAGCTGGCCCGCCGCTACAAAGAGCTCGGCGGCGCCGCCGAGATTGTTCTGCTCAAAGGCCTGGGCCCCACAAAACGCGGCCACGACGGACCGGAGCTCTACGACTCGGCAGAACTTTTGAAATTCTTGCTAGGGGAATAGAAGGTCCGGGCTTCAGAACCCTTTATCTCGCCATGCTCGCCAGACGTCGGGGAAGTCCGCGCTGCTGCAATCGAGTTGGAAGAAGTCAAGCGTGTCGGTGTCGCCGTTAGCCGCGCCCGGCGCTTGAGATCGCCACAGTCCCCCCGTCGTCGAACATCGCTGTTCCGGCAAAGACGGACTTGTCCTCTCCAGCCCCGCAGTACAGTGAGCCAGCGCCGTGCGTCCGGTCCGGCGCCCTGGGTAACGCTGCTCTCTCCTGAGCCCCAGCGGGGCGACCCAATCCAGACTGGGGTGAAGCAGGCCGAGAGGCTGGCGCAACCCCAGGACTAGGCCCCAAAAAACCGAAGTAAGCCCCGCAGGGGCGGCCTAAATCCAGCGTTCAATCGTGTAACACCGTTGAACATGTAACTGGATGACACCGGCGGTATCAATACGGGCGTCAATTCGGTCGCGCCCAGCGCCTCGTACACCACGATCGCTCTTTCGGCGTCGTACCGCGCCATGCCTGATTTCGGCTCCCCGCCTCCGCCGCTGGTGCCGACGCCGCTGATTCCGTCCGGCGCGGCGCTGTTGGCCGTGCCGATCAACGTCGCGCCCGACACATCGGCCGACGATTGGAAGAAGGCGCTGACGGGCGAGGGCTCGCCGGCCGACATGACCGACTCCGGCGCGGCCCTGACCCAAAAGGCTTCGACCCAAACCCACAAGAATATGGAAGAGGTCGAGACCAACCCGTGGCTGGCGGGCTTGCAAGGCTTTGGCCGGGGAGTGAAGGCGAGCGCGCTGAACGTCGTCGACGCCTTCACGCCCGACGCCCTGGTTGACGTCAGCCAGGCCAAGGCCGAGGCCTGGGACGGCTGGGAAGATTCTACTACGTTCGCGATCAACAACCTGGCAGCCAACGGCGCCCGCGAGTTAGCGATCGGAGCGGTGACCGCTGGGCTGGGGACGGTGGCCGCTGGTTGTCGCTACAGCGTTCAGGTTCGAACGGCGGCTGAAATCGGCTACCGAACCTTAATGGTGCGAGAGGTGGCCAATTGCGCCGAGAGCGTCGTCAGCGGAATCGACAAACTGACGGACAACGACCCAACGAACAATAATTGGGGTGCGCTGGAGGTGGTGCTCGGCGGGACGGGCGTTTTCTTCGGTACGCGGGGTCTGACCAGGAGTCTGGCCTCTCCAACGTGCTTTCCGGCCGGGACATGGGTTTCCACCGGCGCTGGCTTCAAGCCGATCGAGCGGATCGAAGTCGGTGACGTCGTGTGGGCGTTCAACGTTTCGAGCGGTCGCTGGGAACTTTGCCCGGTCGTTGACACGTACGCCGGAGCATACAGAACAGAGTTGGTCGAGATCACGGTGGCTGGCGAGCAGATCACGGCAACGCCAGGCCATCCGTTCTGGATGATCGAAGGGGAAGATCTTGAATCGAGAACTTGCCGCGATCACATCATCGAAGCCTCGAAGCGCCCATCAAACATCCCCGGCCGCTGGGTCGACGCCGGAGAACTGCGCGTCGGTGACGCGCTGCTACTGAAAGGCAGAACGCCAGAGCGCGTGGAAGCCGCCCGCGCAGTACCAACCAGTGGCGTCGTATATAATTTCGCCGTCGAGGGATTGCACACGTACGCCGTGGGACTGAATCAGGTCCTAGTGCATAATATTTGCGCCGCGGCGAATGCCGATTCGTTGCCTTCGCCCAAGGGGGGGCAAGCGCCATTGAACGTGCTGTAAGACTGGGACGGTCGGGTGAAGAAATTGCAGGGACAATAGGCCCTAAGATTGGGGCGCGAGGACCTATTACCAATAAGATACGGTTCCCAGACAAGTTGACACCGGAACTCCTAAAAGAGACTAAAAACGTGGCTCGCCAAGGGTTGACAGCACAAATCAAAGATTACATTGGGATTGCTTCACAAAAATCAATTCCTTTTGAGTTATGGGTTCGTACAAATACAAAAATATCTCCGTTGCTTCAGGCTGCAGAGGAAGCTGGCGCAGTTATCATAAAGCGCATGTT
>DASXPZ010000927.1:0-13829 GCA_036493275.1 Pirellulales bacterium | reverse complement strand
CTTTGCGTGGACTGGCTCGCCAATTGCGCACGAGCGTCCGTGATCTCGAAACCGAAGAGAACGAAGGCTCCGACTTGCGGCTCAGCCGCGTCTATTGGTGGCAGAGCGTGTTGGAAGTGCCAGTTGGTGAGTTGCTGGTCGATTCGAATTCGCCCCTTTCGACTCCCGTGCTCGAGCGAGCCCGCCTGGTGCGCGTGATGAAGACCGCGGCCGCGATTGCCGAAAAGGCCGAATCGATGTCGATCAAGCGATTGTCGCAAACCTTGGCGTCGCAATTGGTCGAGATCATGCCCGAACTGGCCGGCGTCAGCCCGTGGCACGCCGTGGGACAACGCCGCACTCTGGACGAAGTCGGCCGCATCGCGGAGCGCCCTTATTCGGACGATGTTTGGCGCGATATGTAAAACACATTTTTGGAATTCGAAGTGCGCAAGCCGGCAGAGTGCGTATGCCCTTCCGGTGGGCGAGGTTCTCGCAAGAGAACCAGCAAAACGGGAGGGATCCCGTCGCCCCAGGGCGCACTAGGTCAAGCGGACGTAGGCGTAAGCCAGGCTTCATTGAATTCCGAGACTTGAATCGTCCGGATCGCCGCTGATTCGGCTCGCGTCTCCTTTCTCTCTTCTCTCCGACAACTTGACTGTCGGCTTCGTCGTGACGTAGAGTTATGCTAGGAGCCGATCATGAGAATTTGCGTCGAAATTCCCGATACGCTGGCGTTCCCCTGGTTTGTGGGTATTCAAAATGACTCGCGTCGAATGGCTGCAACTGGAGTCGGTTGTCGCTGGCATGAGCGATGAGGAAAAGGCACGCCTGCTTGCGTTGATCCAATACTCGCTCGAATCGAAGAAAGCCGTTTCACTGAATCAATTCACCTCTGAGCAATTCGATTCCGAGCTTTCCCGGATTAACTTCGACGCGCCGCCGCTTCCTGCCGACTTCTCACGGGCCGACATTTATAGCGAGCATGATTGATGCGGGTATTGCTCGATACCGGCATCCTGCTCCGCTTGGTGAACCGATCTTCCGTCGAACACCTTGACGTCATCGCCTCGGTTCAAGAACTTCGCCGACGAGGGGAGGAGTTGGTCACGACTCCGCAGAATCTGGTCGAGTTCTGGAACGTTTCCACAAGACCGGCCCAAGCTCGCGGCGGCTTCGGCAGATCGACGGCCGAAGCCGAGCGTTGCCTTCATTTTTTTGAGGGTCTGGGGAAGGTTTTGCCGGAACAGCCTGCCATTCACGCGGAGTGGAAACGGTTGGTCGCATTGCTCGGAGTTTCCGGCAAGGCGGTTCACGATGCCCGCATAGCGGCCCAGATGTTGGTTGCGGGCGTCTCCGATCTGCTGACTCTCAATGCAGATGATTTTCGCCGTTATGCCGAGATCAAGACCTGGACGCCGCGAGATTTTCTCGACGGCCGCTTTCCTTAGAGTTTAGGAAACGCCGCCAACATCTCTCTGCAGCAAACCCGGGATCAGACGCTAGCCGCGCGATAAGTTAAGCCGAACGAGCACGCGGGCAGGCTTTGCATGGCGCCACGGCGGGAACGAAACTATGAGTCCCGAACCTTGCATCGTTCAGATCGCCGACGATTCGACTTGCGTCCCCTTTCTCTCCCCGTCCCCTTTCTTTCCCGTCCCCTTTCTTTCCGCCGTTTTCTTTTCGAGAACTTGGCCCTCTTGTTGCGCCGTAACATAGAATTGCAGGAGGAGAGCCGTTTATGAGCATTCGCGTCGTAATTCCCGATCCGCTGGCGGAAATGGTAGCACGAGCCGCCGCCTCAAAAGGCAAGTCTCCTGAGGCGGTGGTGATTGAGGCCGTCGAGACGCAGCTTGATCCGTTTGTTCGACTCAATGCGGCCCTAGCGCCAATCCGTCAGGCATACCAGCAATCCGGTTTCTCCGAAGACGAAGCGGTAGAGCTTTTCGAGGCGGAAAAGCACGCCATGCGAAAAGAGAGAGTGAAGCGGCTAGCGAATGAATCGCCTAGAACGAGTCGTCTTTGATTGCAACATCTATTTTCAGGCGTTCATCTAAAGCAGGCGCCGCGAAGAATAGACTTGACGGAGCGCGTCACCCCTGAGAGATCTCCTCGTCGGGTCGGCTACGCGCGGAGCTGTGCGCCAAGCTCGCTTGCGCAGCGCGTCACGATCTCTTGGCAGACTGTGTCGGCCTGGGCGCTGGTCAGCGTGGCGGTCGGGTCGCGGAGCTTGATCGATAGCAGGATGCTTTTTTTGCCCGCGCCCAGGCGGTCGGCGTCTCGATACGTGCTCTCGTAAGCCAGCCCGACGAGCAGCTTGCCGCCGGCCGAACGGACCGTGTCGGCGATCGCACGCCAGGCGATTTGCTCGTCGACCACCAGGTTCAAATTGCGCGTCACCGTCGGGAACGGCGGCTGCTCCTGGTATTGCGGCGTCAGTCGGGCGATCTGCTGCAGCGTGCCCAGCTTCAACTCGGCGATGGTCGAAGGCCCGCGCAGCTCGAACTTCCGCAACCCGGCCGAACTCACCTCGCCGAGATAGCCCAACAGTTCTCCCCCGATGAGCAATTTGACGCTGCGCCCCGCCTCGCACAGCGGGAGCGGATGTTCGATCACTTCGACCGTCGCCGCGCGGTCCAGTCGCGCCACGATCGATTCGATCACTCCTTTGACCGAGAGAAAATCGCCGCCGCTGGTCAGCGCCAGCATCTGCTGCTCGTCGGGCAGCCCCCCGGCGCGCGGCAAGTAGACGTGCGCGGTCTCGAACAGCTCGATCACCGGGTTCGACAAGGTCTCGTTCGTTCGCCTCGCCGCCAGCAAACTGGGGACGAGGCTCCGCCGCAGCCGATCGGCCCGTCGCAAAATCGGCATGTTGGTGACCAGAGGCGCGGCTTCGGTCCACGGGGAAAAGGCGCTCGAAAGTTCTTCCTCGACGACGCTCAGCGTCAGCGCTTCGTCGAAGCCGGCCGCCGTGAGAACTTGCCGGATCTTGTCGATGACACGATCTTCGTCGCGCCGCGCCGAGGCCGCCATCGGCACGCTCACATCTTCCGGGATCTCATCGTAGCCGTGGATCCGAGCGACCTCTTCGATCAGGTCGATCTCGCGCGAAAGGTCACTCCGCCAACTGGCCGGGGCGACTTCGACGCTCGTCGCGTCCGCGCGCAGCTCGCGATTGCCGAGCGCCGTGAGAATTGCCCGGACGCGGTCCGGCGGAATCTCGATCCCCAGAATGCGTTTGATTTGCGAAAGCCGCAGCACCACCGGCGGGCGAGGGGCCGAGGGCGCCCCGACATCGAGGACGCCGGCCGCTAAGGTTCCGCCGGCAAGTTCCAAAATCAGATGGCAAGCCCGGCGGCTGGCCCAATCGACTCCGTTGGGGTCGAGCCCGCGCTCGAATCGGAACGAAGAATCGCTGTGCAGATTTAATTTGCGAGCGGTCGCGCGGACCGACATCGGGTCGAAGAGCGCGGCCTCGATCAGCACGTCGCGCGTGGCCGACGTGACTTCGCTCTCGGCGCCTCCCATAATCCCGCCCACCGCTACCGGGCGCCGGCCGTCGGCGATCACGCACATGCCGGGGGCCAGCGCGTACGTGCGGTGGTCGATCGCTTCGAGCTCTTCTCCCTCGCGGGCGCCGCGAACCACGATCTTGCGATCGGCCACATGCGCCATATCAAACGCGTGCAGCGGCTGGCCGCATTCCATCAGCACGTAGTTGGTGACGTCCACCACGTTATTGATCGTGGCGATGTTCAACGTCGTCAGACGACGCGCCAGCCACGCGGGACTGGGGGCGACCTTGACTCCTTGAATCACGCGCGCCGTGTACCGCGGGCAAAGCTCCGGCGACTTGATCGCCACGCTGGCCAGGCTGGCGACCGGCGGGCCTTTTTCGGCCAGCTCGACGCTTGGCAGCTTCAATTCGCGCGATAGTAGCACCGCCGCCTCGCGCGCCACGCCCAGGTGCCCCAGGCAGTCGGGGCGGTTGCTGGTGACTTCCAGATCGATCGCCAGGTCCTCGCCGACCGCTTTCGTTTCTTCGTGGTTCAATCCGGCCAGGATCAAGCGGCGCTCGACCTCGCCCGGCGGGACATCGAGTTGGACGTATTCTTTCAACCAGTTCCAAGAGACGATCATGTCGGAAGATCCGCGGTAAATCCAGGAAGCGCAGTTGATACGAACCCGAAGCGCCAAAGAGGGCTCTTCTGAATGGCGACGAAGAAGAACCATCGCTGGCGCTTCGGGTTAGTGTAAACGAACCTCTGACGTGTCTAAAACTGTTCCAAAAAGCGGACGTCGTTTTTGTAAAACTCGCGGATGTCGGTCACGTTGTGCCGGCGGGCGCAGACCCGTTCTACCCCCAGCCCAAAGGCAAAACCGCTCACCTCGTCCGGATTGTAGCCCACGGCCGCCAGGACGTTCGGGTCGACCATCCCGGCGCCCCCCATTTCGATCCAGTTGTCGTTCCAGGCCATGTCGACTTCGACGCTCGGCTCCGTGAACGGAAAGAACGAAGGGCGAAAGCGAATGTGGACGTCTCCGCCGAAATAACTGCGGGCGAAGAGCCGCAGCACGCTCTTCAGGTCGGCCATCGTCACGTGCCGGTCGATCAGCAGCCCTTCGATCTGGTGGAACATCGGATAGTGCGTGGCGTCCGCCGTGTCGGGCCGATAGACGCGGCCGAGCGAGATGATTCGCACCGGCGGGCGCGTTTTTTCCATGACGCGAATCTGCACGGTGCTCGTCTGGCTGCGCAACAACAGCGGGGCGGCGGAAGTTGACGACGAGTGCGCCGTCGCGCCGTGGATCCCCTTTGGGACGCCGCTCGTGACTTCTGCCGTGGCCAGATAGAAATTTTCGAGCGGGTCGCGAGCCGGGTGCGCGGCCGGAATATTGAGGGCCTCGAAGTTGTGCCACTCGTCTTCGATCTCGGGGCCGCCGGCGGCCGTGAAGCCGAGCCGGCCCATGATCTCTTTCAGGTCGTCGATCGTCTGCGTGATGGGATGCAGATGTCCCATCCGGACCAGCTTGCCGGGAAGCGTGGGGTCGAACGGCGCGCCGCCGCGAGCGGACTTGCCGGCGGCCGAGCCATTCTCGGCTAGCCGACTTTGCGCCGCGGTGAAAGCCGCTTCCAGCGATTGCTTCACTTCGTTGAAGCGCTTGCCGGCCTCGGGCTTTTCTTCTTTGGCGACCTGGCCGAGCCCCTTTTGCGCGTCCTTCAGCCGGCCGCTCTTGGCGCCGAGGAATTCAATGCGAGCCGCTTCCAAGGCGGCTGCGTCGGCCGCGGACGCAAAGGCGCTCTCCGCGTCGGAAAGGAGCACGGCGAGTGCGGCGAAGAATTCACCCAGAAACGCCATGATCGATCCTTAGCAGGGCCTCGGGAACGAGTGGTTCCGAAGATACATAGCCACCGAGAGCACAGAGCACACAGAGAAGAAGAGGGATCAAGCAAATTGCAATACGCGATGCGCCACCGGTGCGCGCTCTTCAGTCTTGTCTTCCTCGGAGTTCTCTGTGTCCTCGGTGGCTGCCAATCTCTTGCATTTACGCTGCTACCAGCGCAATTCGCCGTGTGCAAGAACTGAACAGCGGACTTCAGAGGCGACGCTTCTTAGAAACGCACAGCGCGATCTTACGCGGCGCTCTTCAAGGCGGCCTTCACCTGCTCGACGACGGCGTCGAATCCGGTCGTGTCGCTGATGGCCATCTCGGAGAGGGTTTTGCGGTCGAGCGTGATGTTCGCCTTCAGCAGTCCGTTGATGAACTCGCTGTACCGCAACCCGCGCTCGCGCACCGCGGCGTTGATGCGGATGATCCACAGGCGGCGGAACTCGCGCTTACGCACACGGCGATCGCGAAAGGCGTAGGCGCCAGCGCGAACCAGCGACTCCTTGGCGGTGCGGAGCAAACGGCCGCGGCCGCCGCGAAATCCTTTGACCTTCTTGAACAGGCGGCGCTTGGCCTGCGTGCGCGCCGCGCCTTTGGTTGTCCTCATGGCAGAGAGACTCCGGTGTTGTCGCGCCCAGGCCCCCGCCAGACTAATCTGGCGAGTGTTGATTGGTTGCCCGGCGTGCTGGTTAAGGCCCGTTTGGCTGGCAGGAGATCCGCAGACCTCCGGCAAACACCAGGGGCCGATGCTCTAGTAGCTGTTGCCTCGCAGCGCGTTTTTGATCCGCGTGGCGTCGGCCGGGCACAATGCCCGCGTGCCGCGCAGCTTGCGGCGTCGCTTCTTGGAAATATGCGTGGCCAAGTGGCTGGTGCCGGTTCCGCGGTGCATCACCTTGCCGTTGGCCGTGACGCGGAACCGCTTCTTGGAGCCTTTGTGTGTCTTTTGCTTTGGCATGACGAACTCTCCCACCCGCCGTCTCGTGCTTGCTCAGCGAGCGGCCATTTGGCTGTTTGCGAAACCGCGATTATAGAGGACGCCGCCCCCCGATCAAAGAGGGCAAAAACGGCGTCCGCTGGTCATTTTTCGTCTGAATCCGCCCAGTAGGATCATTGCTGCATGATCGAAATTGCGCCGACTATTCCCCTGCTGGCGGCTCGGCCGTCTCTCCCTTGCTCCCACCCAGCAGCGCGTCGAGGCTGCTGGCAGGGGCACTGCTCGCCGCGTCTTTGCGAGCGCCATCGGTTCCGGCGGCGCCATTCTCTTCCGGCGCCGCTTCCAACAGCGGGAAGCTGCGGGCCAGCGTGCGGTCTTTTTCGGCCGCCAGGGCTTCGAGCGCCTCGGGCCGAATCCGAACTTCCGACTCTTGATACGTGTGGAAGCCCGTGCCGGCCGGCACCAAGTGACCCAGGATCACGTTCTCTTTCAGACCGACCAAACGGTCGACCTTGCCGGCCAGGGCCGCCTCGGTCAACACCTTGGTGGTTTCCTGGAAACTGGCGGCCGAAATAAAGCTCGAGCTCTGGACGCTGGCCTTGGTGATGCCCAGCAATTGCGTGCTGGCGGTCGCCGGCTTTGGCTTGCTCCCCTTGGCTGAATCGCCACCGAGGGCCTCGATCGTGGCGTTGGCCTGTTCGAGCGCGTCCTTCGGAACGATCGCGCCCGGCGTAAACTCCGAGTCTCCCTTCTCGGTGATCTTCACGCAGCCGGTCAAACCTTGATTGACCGCGCGGAATTCAAAGCGGTCCATCACGCTGCCAGGCAACAAGCCGGTGTCGCCCACGCTTTCGATCCGCACTTTGCGAAGCATTTGCGCGACGATGATCTCGATATGTTTGTCGTCGATATCGACCCGTTGGCTTCGATAGACGTTCTGGATTTCGCGCACCAGGTAGTGCTGCACCGCCTCTTCGCCCGAGATCCGCAGGATGTCATGCGGAACCAGCGGGCCGTCGACGAGGGCTTCGCCCGCCCGCACGAAGTCGCCGGCGTGAACTCGCAAGTGCTTGCCGTGCGAGACAAGATGCTCGCGCTCGATGCCGCTTTCGCTGCGGACGATAATCGTCCGCTTGCCGCGGCG
This sequence comes from Pirellulales bacterium, assembly GCA_036493275.1. GTDB lineage: Bacteria > Planctomycetota > Planctomycetia > Pirellulales > JACPPG01 > JACPPG01. The sequence continues at coordinate 6,381 of DASXPZ010000927.1, read as the reverse complement.
TTTTTCGCCCAGCAACTCGACCGTGCCGTCGACCTCGGCGATGACGGCCGGATCTTTCGGCTTGCGAGCCTCGAAGATTTCGGTCACCCGCGGCAGACCGCCCGTGATGTCTTGCGTGCCGGAGACCTCGCGCGGGGTCTTGGCGAGCAGCGTTCCGGCCGAGATCTGATCCCCTTCGTTGACTTCGATGTGGGCTTTTTCCGGCAAGTAGTAGAAGTCCAAAATCTTGCCGCTGGGGTCTTCCAGCACGACTTGCGGGTGGAGGTCTCCCTTGTGCTCCATGATCATTTTGCGTTGGTGACCGCTCGGATCGCGCTCCGCCCGCATCGTTTCATTCTCGATGACGTCCTCGTAGCGCACCTTGCCGCCGACCTCGGCCAGAATCGGGATGCTGTGCGGGTCCCACTGGCACAGCGCGGCGCCCGGCATCACTTCCTGATTGTCTTCGACCAATAGATTGGCGCCGGCCGGGATTTCGTATTTCTCCAGCTCGCGTCCCTTGGGATCCAAGATCGAGATTTCGCCGTTGCGGGTCAGCACCACCTGCTGTCCGGCGTCGTTGCGGACAACCTTCAACCGGGTGAATTTGGCCACGCCTTGTTTCTTGGCGCGGATTTCGCTTTCTTCCACGGCGCGGGCCGCGGTGCCGCCGATGTGGAACGTCCGCATCGTAAGCTGCGTGCCTGGCTCGCCGATGCTCTGCGCGGCGATGATTCCCACGGCCATCCCTTCTTCGACCATTGAGCTGGTCGAAAGGTCCATCCCATAGCAGAGCCGGCAAACGCCGAGCGTGGCGTCGCACGTCATCGGGCTGCGGACCTGGATCTTCTCCAAGCCCAACTCTTCGACGCGGCGGGCAATCTCGCCCGTGATCAACTCGTCTTCGCGAACCAGCACGTCGTCCGTGATGGGGTTGACGATATTCGCCCGGCTGACGCGTCCGCGGATCGAATCGGCCAGGCGGACTTCGACCTTTTCGCCGCGATAGATCACACCCTTGGTGATGCCCTGCGTGGTGCCGCAGTCTTCCATGGTGATGACCACGTTTTGCGCCACGTCGGCCAGCTTGCGGGTGAGGTAACCCGAGTCGGCCGTTTTCAGAGCCGTATCGGCCAAACCTTTGCGGGCGCCGTGCGTCGAGCTGAAGTATTCGAGCACCGACAGGCCTTCGCGGAAGTTCGCCTTGATCGGGGTCTCGATAATCTGACCCGACGGCTTGGCCATCAGACCGCGCATGCCGGCCAACTGGCGAATTTGCTCGACGCCGCCGCGGGCGCCGGAGTGCGCCATCAGGTAGATCGGATTCACATAGCCTGGCGAGCGGGTATCTGTCTCCAGCTCGGCCATCATTTCGGTCGTGATCCGCTCGCGAGCGTGGGTCCAGGCGTCGAGCACCTGGTTGTACCGTTCGACCTCGGTGATCACGCCGCGTTGATAAAGCTTTTGGAACTTGAGCACGGTCTTTTCCGCGTCGGAAATGATCTTGGCCTTCGTCGGAGGCGTGATCAGATCGTCAGTGGCGAATGAGAGACCGCTGCGCGTGCTGGAACGGAAACCGGTGCGGAGCATGTCGTCCAGCAAGTCGATCGTGGCGCGCCGGCCCATGATCGCGTAGCAGTCCGAGATCACCTTGGCCAGCTCGCTGGAGCGCATCGGGATGTTGTAGAACGGCATCCGGCCCGGCAGCACGTCATTGAACATCACGCGGCCGACCGTGGTTTCGATCAGCTCACCATCCTTGTGGACCTGGTCCCCTTCGGATTTCAGACGACGATGCTTGGGGAGCCGCACGCGAATCCGCGCGTGCGTGTCGATCTTACCCAGCGCGTAGGCCAAGTGGACTTCCGGGAACGAACTGAAGGCCATGCCGTCTCCCTTGCGATCGGGGAGCGACATCGTCATGTAGTAGCAACCCATCACCACGTCCTGCGACGGGCTGATGATCGGGGCGCCGTTGGCGGGGCTGAAGATGTTGTTGGTCGACATCATCAGCGTGTGGGCCTCGACCTGGGCTTCGATCGAGAGCGGCAAGTGGACGGCCATCTGGTCGCCGTCGAAGTCGGCGTTGAAACCGCGGCAGACCAGCGGATGCAACTTGATGGCGTTTCCTTCGACCAGCGTCGGTTCGAACGCCTGAATGCCGATGCGGTGCAGCGTGGGTGCGCGATTCAACAGCACCGGGTGATTGCGAATCACCTCTTCGAGGATATCCCAGACCTCGTCGTCCTTGCGCTCCAGCATCTTCTTGGCGCTTTTGATCGTGTCGGCGTGTCCCAGTTCCTTCAGCCGGCGAATGATGAACGGTTGGAACAGCTCCAGCGCGATCTTCTTCGGCAGCCCACACTGGTGCAGGCGCAGCGCCGGACCGACCACGATTACGCTGCGGGCCGAGTAGTCGACGCGCTTACCAAGCAGGTTTTCGCGGAAGCGGCCTTGCTTCCCCTTGATCATGTCGGTGAGCGACTTCAGCGGGCGATTGCTCGAGCCGAGCACCGGGCGCTTGCAGCGGTTGTTGTCGAACAGGGCGTCGACCGATTGCTGCAACATCCGCTTCTCGTTGCGAATGATGACTTCCGGCGCGTTGAGGTCGACCAGCTTCTTCAAGCGGTTGTTGCGGTTGATGATCCGGCGATAGAGATCGTTCAGATCGCTCGTGGCAAAATTGCCCGAATCCAACAGCACCAGCGGACGCAAGTCCGGCGGAATGACCGGGATGACGTCCAGCACCATCCACTCGGGCTTGTTATCGCTGTCGCGAATCGACTCGACGATCTTCAACCGGTTGATCAGGTCTTTTTGCTTTTGCTTGCTGTTGGTCTCGACGAGGTCCTTGCGCAAGGTCACCGAGAGTTGGACCAGGTCCAGGTTCATGAGCAGCTTGCGGACCGCCTCGGCGCCCATCTCGGCGTCGAACGAGCCCTCGCCGTGCGTCTCCTTCGCGGCGCGATATTCTTCTTCCGTCAGCAATTGCTGACGCTTGAGCGGCGTGTCCTTGGGATCGACCACGACGTAATCCTGGAAGTAGATCACCTTTTCCAGGCTGGTGGTCTTCATGTCGAGCAGGTTGCCCAGGCGGCTGGGCATGGCCTTGAAGAACCAGATGTGGGCAACCGGCGCGGCAAGCTCGATATGCCCCATCCGCTTGCGGCGGACGCGGCTGTGCGTGACCTTGACGCCACAGCGATCGCAGATCATTCCCTTGTACTTCATACCGCGGTACTTGCCGCAGGCGCATTCCCAGTCTTTTTCTGGGCCGAAGATCCGCTCGCAAAACAGACCGTCTTTTTCCGGTCGGTACGTGCGGTAGTTGATCGTCTCGGGCTTTTTCACCTCGCCGAACGACCAGCTACGAATGTCGTGCGGCCGGGCCAGGCTGATCTTTACCGAGGCGTAATCGTTAATCCGATCGTAAGAGCTTTCACCTGTACTCACTTTTATGCTCCTTGCCGGGTCACCGGTCGGGGATCAGATCGATGGGGGTCTAGTTCTGTGCCACATGGTCATCGGCGATTGCATCGTCCGAATCACAGCGGCGCCTGCGCAGTCCGTGTTGCCGAATCTCACCGCCCGTTGGGCGGCCGCCAGCCTTAGACGGTGCGCTTCTCCAATTGCATATTCAAACCGAGGCCGCGGATCTCGTTGGTCAAGACGTCGAAGCTGGCCGGGGTGCCGGCTTCGAGCGTGTTCTCTCCCTTGACCATCGATTCGTAAATCTTCGTCCGCCCCTCGACGTCGTCGCTCTTGACTGTCAACAACTCCTGCAAAATGTAAGCGGCGCCGTACGCTTCCAGCGCCCAGACTTCCATTTCTCCAAACCGCTGTCCGCCGAAACGCGCCTTGCCGCCCAACGGCTGCTGCGTGATCAGCGAGTAGGGGCCTGTCGAGCGGGCATGCACCTTGTCGTCCACCAGGTGATGCAGCTTGAGCATGTAGATGTAGCCGACGGTCGTTTCCTGCTCCATCGGTTCGCCGGTGCGACCGTCGAAGAGCTGCGCCTTGCCGTGGCGAGGCAGCTTGGCCTCGACCAGGCAATTGCGGATCACTTCTTCCGTCGCTCCGTCGAACACCGGAGTGATCGCCTGAAAACCGAGCTTGGCGCCGGCCCAGCCCAAGTGCGTTTCCAGAATTTGACCCACGTTCATACGGCTGGGAACGCCCAGCGGATTGAGCATGATTTGCAGCGGCGTGCCGTCCGCCAAAAACGGCATGTCTTCGCGCGGCAGAATCTTGGCGATTACGCCCTTATTGCCGTGGCGACCGGCCATCTTGTCGCCGACCGAGATCACTCGCTTGGCGGCCACGTAGACCTTGACCATCTGCAACACGCCGCTGCGAAGCTCGTCGCCCCGCTTCATCGAGTTCAGCACGCGGTCGCGATCGTCGATCGCCGTCTCGACCGCCGGCCAGAACTGCTTGAAGCTCTTTTCGACCTCGGCCTTGCGCTGCGGGCTGCGAATGTCGAGCGTCTCGAGCCGGAAGCGCGCGGCCTGCTCCGCCACGAACTTGTGCTCTTGCTCGCGGACCAGCGGGTTGCCGTCTTCGTCCGTCAGCTTGCGGCCCAACACTTTCTCCAGTTCTTCCACCAGCGCGCCGAACGTCTCGGCAATGCGGGCGTTGCCCGACGACTCGGCTTCTTTCAGCGCCTTCTCGAAGATCTTGCGCTCGTCTTCCGACAGGCTGAGCCGGCGGGAGAACTTTTGCGTGTCGATTACGATCCCTTCGACGCCGGACGGAATCTCGAGCGAGTCGTTCTTCACGTCTTCGCCGGCCCGGCCGAAAATGGCGTGTAGCAACTTCTCTTCCGGCGTGAGCTCGGTCTTCGACTTGGGAGAGACCTTGCCGACCAGGATATCGCCCGGACGGACGTACGTGCCGATCCGCACGATGCCGCTGTCGTCGAGGTTGCGGAGGGCCTTTTCGCTGACGTTCGGGATATCGCGGGTGAACTCCTCGCGACCGAGCTTCGTCTCGCGGATCTCGATGTCGAACTCTTCGATGTGAAGCGAGGTGTAGGTGTCGTCCTTCACCAGGTCTTCGCTGATGATGATCGCGTCTTCGAAGTTGAACCCGTCCCACACCATGAAGCCCACCAGCACGTTGCGCCCCAGCGCCAGTTCTCCCTTGAAAGTGGCGGCGCCATCGGCCAGCACGTCCCCCTTCTCGACCTTTTGGCCCAATTCGACGATCGGCTTCTGGTTCTGGCAAGTCCGCTCGTTGAGACCGACGAACTTGCGCAGCGGATAGACCTCGGAATTCACCTCGATGCGGTCCGAGTCGACGTACGTCACGGTCCCCTTCTTGCGGGCCCGCACGATCATGCCCGAGTTCTGGGCAACGTCGCGCTCCATGCCCGTCGCCACAATCGGCGGCTCGGTCACCAACAGCGGCACCGCTTGCCGCTGCATGTTGGAACCCATCAAGGCGCGGTTGGCGTCGTCGTGCTCCAAAAACGGAATCAAACCGGCCGAGACTCCCACCATTTGGCTCGGGGCGACGTCCATGTATTCGATCTTGTCGATCGGCGCCATTTCGAAGTCGGCGCGATAGCGGGCGATCAGGGTGTCTCCCTGCAACCGCCCTTTGTCAATGTGCGAGTCGGCCGGCGCCAGGTAGGCTTCGCTCTCCTGGTCCGCGCGGAGCCAAACTACCTCATCGCTCAGTTTGCCTTTGTTGATCTTGCGATAAGGAGTCACCAAAAAACCGTAGGAGTCGACGCCGGCGTAGATCCCCAGGCTGGAGATCAAACCGATGTTCGTTCCTTCCGGCGTCTCGATCGGGCAAATGCGGCCATAGTGCGAAATGTGAACGTCGCGGACTTCGAAGCCGGCTCGCTTGCGGTTCAAACCGCCAGGGCCGAGGGCCGACAACCGACGCTCGTGCGTGAGCATCGAGAGCGGGTTCGTCTGGTCGACGACTTGCGACAGCTCGCCGCGACCAAAGAAGTATTCGATCGCCGCCGAGATGCTCTTGGGATTGATCAAGCTGCGCGGCGTCAGGTCTTCGACGTCCTTCAAGCTCATCCGCTCCTGCACGGTGCGGCGGAGCTTGAGGAAGCCCTTGCGGAGCTCGTCTGACGCCAACTCGTCGATCGTGCGCAGGCGGCGGTTGCCGAGGTGGTCGATGTCGTCGATTTCATATCCGGCGTCATCGGCCCGCAAGTGGAGCAGGTAGCGGATGGCCGCCACCATGTCGTCCGGGCGGAGGGTCATTTCCGACTCGGGGATCTTCAGACCCAGCTTGCGATTGATGCGGAAACGTCCGACCTTGCCCAACCGATAGCGATTGGTGTCGAAGAATTTTTCGTAGAACAGCGCGCGGGCTTTTTCCAACTGCGGCGGATTGCCGGGGCGTAGCCGCTGATAAATCTTCAGCAGCGCCTCT
>DASXPZ010000926.1:0-8936 GCA_036493275.1 Pirellulales bacterium | reverse complement strand
GTTTGCCCAGCAGCCAGGCGATTTCCGCGTTCGCGGGCGCCGTGGGGCCGTCGAAGGCGACTAAGGCCCGCAGCAAGGCCGACACCGGGCGAGGCTGGTCTAACTGTTGGGGCTCCGTCCAGAGTGGGACGCCATCGGGTGGCATCAATACCGCTCCCGGAGCCCCCAAACAGCGCCCCGTGATCAAACATTGCCCTTTTTTGTTGATCTGTACCGAGGCGGCCAATTGTTTGAACGGAAACATCTCTTGCGCCGGCTCCGGCCTGAAGGGGGGCCTGAATCTCAAGGCGTCAGCGGCCGCGGATAACATCGAGCGGCTGACGCGACCCGGCCCGCCGCCAATCGTCAGGTCGGCCTCGGTCAAGCGACCGTTATCGCAACGCGACGAATGAATCGTCACGTCGACAGTCCCTTCGAGAACGTGTCCGAAGCGATTCCCCACCAGTCGATGCAAGTCGACGTCGATCAAATCGCCTCGCAATTCAAGCCACCCGCCCGGAGTGTCCTGCGACGACCAGACCGATCCTTGAAAGAAGCTGCCGGCCAGCGCGGAGAGATCCGTCCCGGCCAGGGGCGCCAGCGTTTCGCAGGGAAGGGCAACCGAACCGGTGTGGATCTCGAATCCTTCGATCGCCCTTCCTTGCTGCCGAATGCGAACCAACCGCAGCAAAGTCTTCTTTTCGTCACTCGATGCGTCTTCGCCGGTGGACACAGCCAGCTTGGCCGCCGCGGCGTCCGCCGATCCAGAGTTATCCGCCCCTGCGGCCGGCGCTTCCGCCTCGACGGGAAAAAACTCGATCCGCGCTACGGCCTCTCGCTGGGTCGAACGAATCGTCCCGCTGATCCCTTTCAGTTCCGGAAAGGAAATCGACTTCTCGAACTCGATGGCGTCGGTCGAGAGGGAAACATACAAGTCTTCGCTGCGATAATCGCCGCGCAAGAGTTGCTCGGCCAGTCCGTATAGCGGCGCAATGGCGCCCGCCTTGATGGTTACCCCTTGCAGAGCCAGTTCGGCCGGCCGGCCAGGGGCGTTTGCTTCGCGGAGCTCGACTGTGCGGCAGGTGATGATCGTCTCGTCCGTCTCGACGTCGACCAATTCCAGATCGAGATAGCGCGAAACGCCCGGCCGGGGATGGATCACCTGGCCGATCCGCACCCGCATCCCGAGGGCTTGCCGCAGCGCGGCTTCGTGCTTGTGAACATAGCCAGCGCGATGCTCGATCCAGCCCCAACCCGCCAGCGCAACCAGCGGCGCGACGCAGACGAGCAAGAAGCCCGTCCGAAAGATTCGTCGTCGCGTTGACTGGCTCAGTCGGAACATCCGTGTTCCCTCAGAGGTCCGATATGTGTCTGCTGGTCGTACAATTCGACTCTCTCGGCGCGAGCCTTCGATACCCACGCCTCACAAAACTCCTCGTCACGATGTCCGCGACCCCTCTCACTGCCCCTATCGCTTTCGCGCCAGCTCCTGGAATAAGTCCCAACGTGCCCGCATTTCGACCAGGCTATCGCCGCCGAATTTGTCGATCAGGGCGCGGGCGATCTCGAACGCGATCACGTTTTCCAGAATCACGCCGGCGGCCGGCACGGCGCAGACGTCGCTTCGCTCGTACTCCGCCTCTTCGGTTTGTTTCGACTTCAGATTGATGCTGGCCAGCGGTTTGCGAAGCGTGCTGATCGGTTTTTTCGCTGCCCGGACCACCAGCGGCTGGCCATTGGTCATGCCGGCTTCGAGCCCGCCGGCGTTGTTCGTCGGTCGGACGTAGCCCAGGTTCGGTTGGTCGCGCTGCGACTCGTCGAAGTGGATCGGGTCGTGAACTTGCGAGCCGCGTCGCCGCGCCGCCTCGAAGCCGAGCCCGATCTCGACGCCTTTGATCGCTTGCACCGCCATCACGGCCTGGGCCAGTCGGCCATCGAGCTTCTGGTCCCACTGCGCATGCGTGCCGAGACCAAAGGGGAGCCCTTCCACGCGGATCTCCAAGACGCCGCCGAGCGTGTCTCCCTCCTTGCCGCACTCGTCGATAAGTTGCTTGATCGCCGCGTCTTGCGCCGGATTCAGAGAATAGATTTCGCTCTGGTCGCGGAGCGCTCGTTGTTCTGCCAGTGTCCCGGCGACTGGCTCGATTTCTACCCCACCTAGTTCCGCTGTGTAACCGAAGGCGGTAATGCCGAACTGGGCCAGCAACTGTTTGGCCAAGGCGCCGGCGGCGACGCGGGCAGCGGTCTCGCGGGCGCTCGCTCGTTCAAGGACGCCGCGGATCGAGCCCAGATGCTTGATCGCGCCGGTCAGATCGCCGTGGCCGGGACGGGGACGCTCCAGGTCCGAGAGACGCTCGAGCTTGGAATCCTTGTTTGGAACCACGAGCGCGATCGGGCTGCCGAGTGTCTCGCCATGCCAGATGCCGCTAGTGATATCGACGTGGTCGGTCTCGATCCGCTGCCGGCCTCCCCGCCCGTAACCTCCCTGGCGCCGGCGCAGCTCGGCGTCGATCGGCGCGGTTTCGACCGGGACTCCGGCCGGAAAGCCATCGACCAGCGCCAGTAGCGCCTTGCCGTGCGATTCTCCGGCGGTCCAATAGCGCAACATGGCAGGTCGAAGGTTCTGTAAAAGGTGAACGAGCGCGCAGGCGGACCGGTCAGCCCACCGCTAAAACGCCTATTTTAACCCGACCTGCGAGATGGGGACAGGCCGATTCACACACGGGAGCAGGCCGCCCATGAGCGGCGCCAGCGTGCGGCGTGGCATCCTCTCGGCCGAACTGACAAGCGTTCTGCGCAGGCGCGCAGCCCCGGAGGAGCGCCCTAAGTTAGCCTGGGACGAAGTCCCAGGAGGCTCGCGTTCGCCACCATGAAAGCCCCGGCAGGGGCGCCCAAGCGCTAATCCCAGCCAAATTGTTCGTCGAACTTGATGCCGTTGCGTCGCATGAGCTCTCGGTATTCTTCCTGAAATGAAATCTTCCGATGATGCTCGCGCTGGCCGGCGATGTACTGGCGGACCGCGTCCACGTTCGACTCGGATACCGCGTACGCGCCGTACCCGGTTTGCCAGGCGAAGGTCGTAAACGCTGCGCCTTGAGTCTTGAGCCATTTCGACGAAGCGCTCTTCACATCCTGCACCGCCTGGCTCGTCGAGGCGGTTCGGCCTAGGTCGAACAGCAGATGAACATGATCCTCGACGGAATTGATCAGCACGACAACGCAGCCAAGATTCTGAAGCACCGTCGCCATGTAGGCATGAAGTGGATCGCGAATCCAATCCGCGAGGACCGGCCGGCGAGCTTTCGTGCTGAATACGAGATGCGCCTGAAGTTTTGCGAACGACTGAACCATGAGTTGGGCCGCCCCACCGGGGCTCGAAGGCGCTAATCGATCTTTATTCCTGGGACTGCGTCCCAGGCTACCTTGGGGCGCCCCGCTGGGGCTTTTATCGCCAGGCGAATGTCCGATCGGTCAGCCGCTCGTAGGCCTCGATGTACTTCTCGCGCGTTCGTGTCACCACCTCGTCCGGCAACTCCGGCGGCGCGCTGTTCTTGTCCCATGACGTCGTCTCGAGCCAGTCGCGGACGAACTGCTTGTCGAACGACGGGGGGCTGCCGCCGGGCTTGTACTGGTCCGCCGGCCAGAAGCGAGAGCTATCGGGCGTGAGGACTTCGTCGATCAGGATCCGCCGGCCGTCGACTTCGCCCCACTCGAACTTGGTGTCGCAGATGATGATTCCCTTTTTCAGGGCCATCTCGGCGCCGCGCTGGTAGACATTGATGCTGCGGGCCCGCAGCTCTTCCGAGACTTCCTTTCCGACCAACTCGACCATCCGCTCGAACGAGATGTTCTCGTCGTGGCCTGATTCTTCTTTCGTCGCCGGCGTGAAGATCGGCTCCGGCAGCTTGTCGCTCTCGCGCAGGCCGGGCGGCAGCGGGATGCCGCAGACCGTGCCCTGCTTGCGATATTCTTTCCAGCCCGATCCGGCCAGGTAACCGCGGACGACGCATTCGATGGGGACGACGCGTGTTTTGCGGACGAGGATCGACCGTCCGGCCAGCGAATCGAGATCGGCGCCGGCCGGCAACTCGCGAACCCGCGCGATTTCGGTCTCGATCAGATGGTTTTCTTCGTCGAGCGCGTCGAACCAGAAATTGCTGGTCTGCGTCAGGACGCGGCCCTTGTCGGGAATGCCGGTTGGGAGAACCCAATCGAACGCGCTGATCCGGTCGGTGGCGACCAACAGGAGTTTGTCGCCCAGATCGTAGACGTCGCGGACCTTGCCACGGCGCGGCGTGAGACCCGGAATGTGCGATTCGGTGACGGCGGACATCGTAGTCATGGCGAATCCTTCGCTCGAAGAATAGACAATTCTGTAGTAGGCACGTCGTAGGCGGGCTGCTAGCTTAGTTTTGCGAATATACCAATCGCGTGCCGGAGGTTCCAGCGGTTGCTTCTATTGCGGCCGAGGCCCAAGAGTGATCGGCGGCGCCCCGCGACAAGCGATTCCCTCTTTCGGCGACGCGAGTGTTGGGAAACGAGAAATGGCGTCATCCCGGAAAGTCGATCCCTTCCTGAGAGACGTCACGCTCTTGCGCGACCGAGTGGCCTCGTTCGACGTCTACCCGTTTTGCATACCGGGCGTCCGGAGCCTCGACCGGATCGAGTTTCATCCCGAGATCACATTTTTCGTCGGTGAGAACGCAACCGGCAAATCGACATTACTGGAGGGGATTGCGGTCACAGAAGGGTTTAATGCTGAGGGGGGGAGCCGGAACTTCAACTTCTCAACTCGTGCGACGCATTCGTCGCTCGGCGAGTATCTGCGGCTGGGGAAAGGCTTGCGGAGCCTGAAGGATAGCGACGGCTTTTTCTTGCGCGCGGAATCATTTTACAACGTAGCGACTCAAGTAGAAGATCTTGGCCCTGGTCTTCTGCGTAGCTACGGCGGAAAGTCGCTTCATCAGTTGTCGCATGGCGAATCATTTTTCGCGCTGCTCTGCGATAGGTTCTGGGGAAACGGGCTGTATTTGCTCGACGAACCCGAATCGGCGTTGTCGCCATCGCGGCAATTGAGCATGTTGGCCGTCATGCGCCGTTTGATTGGGGAGGGATCGCAGTTCCTGATCGCCACCCATTCGCCCATCTTGATGGCGTATCCCGGCGCCTGGATTTACCAGTTCTCGCAACAAGGCATCCGGCGCGTCGAATACACCGAGACCGAGCACTATAAAGTGACCAAATCGTTTCTGGAGAGACGCGAGCAAATGCTAGACGAATTGTTCCGTGCTGACTGAGGCGAGAGCATGACCTAACGCAATGGCACTAAATCGGCCGCTCGGAACGAGTCCGATTCGGGCACCATACCAGCCCCAATCGCCAAGCGGCAATCTTGTCCGCGGGGGGCTGGTGGGATAGACTCGCCCAAGGGCTTTTTTATCGGTTTCCGCGTCTTGCGTCTCGCGCGCTAGAGCGCCGTTCGTCCCGCTCCGTCGCCATGCTCGGCCAGCCAACGTTGCCGGCGGGCCTGAGGATCATCCACTCATGGGCTTGATGCGGTTTCTGGTCGCGCCCCCTAACCGCGTTTCGCCCGACGCCGTGCAGCGCGCCTACATGCTCGCCTCGGACCAGATTCCCTGGGTTACCCGAACTAGCATGCAGGATGGCGTGCTGAGCGTCAGCCGCAATGAGTCCGATTCCGGCTGCCTTTGCTTTCCGCTGGCCGTCGAAGGGCGTGGCGAAGTGGCGCTGACGACCGGAACGCTGGTCGAGCGTTTTCAGCCTTACAACTTGCTCGTCGAGCTGGCGCGCGGCAAGATCTTGCAGATTCGCAATCAGATCTGGGACTGGCAAGGGATTGGGCTGCGGCCAAAGGAAGCCCAACTGGCGGTGCTGCGGCAGGCGCAAAATCATCTGGCCGCGGCGGTCACGTCGCAGCACGACCCCGCCGCGGCGGCCGGCCACGCCGAGTTGGCGATTCGCGCGGCGCTCGACGTCTGCGATCTGTTAGCCAGCCGCTACGCCGGCAAGATCATTGCCGCCCGTAGGCAGCGAGCTCCGCAACTGCCGACGCTATTGGGGGTCGACCTCGGCCATCGTCCGATCAAAGCCGACCTGTTGCGCCGCGTGCGGCACGCCTTCAACGCCGCCGCTGTCCCGCTCGCCTGGCGCGAGGTTGAAATGCAAGAGGGGGCCTACCGCTGGGACGTCTACGATCGTCAGATCGACTGGTGCCGCGCCAGCAAGCTCCAGGTGGTCGCCGGGCCGTGCGTGCAGTTCGACAATCGCGGCCTGCCTGATTGGCTGGCGATCTGGCAGGGGGATTTCGACAACCTGACGTCGTTCGTCAGCGACTATGTCGAAACGGTCGTCCATCGCTACCGAGGCAAGGTCGACGTTTGGCAATGCGCTTCGCGCGTCAATACGGGCGAGGTGCTGGGGCTGGGCGCCGAGGATCGGTTGCGACTGGCCGCCCGCGCTTGCGAAATCACGCGCCGGATCGATCCGAAAACCCCCGTCATCATTCGCTTCGATCAGCCGTGGGGCGAGTACATGGGACGCGAGGAATGCGACGTCTCGCCGATCCATTACGCCGACATCCTGGTTCGATCGGGCATCGAACTGAGCGGCATTGGCTTGGATTGGAACATCGGCTACTGGCCGGACGGCAGTTATCTGCGCGATCCACTGCAATGCAGCCGCTTGATCGATCGCTGGGCCGTGCTTGGGTTGCCTCTGTGGATTTTTCTGACGCTGCCGAGCGGCCAAGGGCCCGACCGGCGCGCGTACGGACGCGGTCGTCCTGTCGGCGGCGTCCAGCCTGAAGGTTGGACACCCGCCACACAGCGCAAGTGGCTGCGTGAGTTTGCGCCGCTGCTGGTCGCCAAGCCGGCGGTGCAGGGAATCATCTACAACCAGCTTCGCGACTCGCGATCGCACGAACTGCCGCATGGCGGCCTGTTTGGGCGAGACGACGCCCCCAAGCCAGCGCTGGGGACGATGGCGCGATTGCGGCGCAAGTATTTGAGTTGAGCCGCACTTCAATCGATGCGCGCCGCAAGCTCGCTACTCGCTCTTCTTGTCCACCAGCGGCTTTCCCTTGTGCGGGAGCACGTCGGGGGTCACGCGGACGGCCGTGGTGAATTTGAATGGGTACTGGTAGCCGCTCTCGAACGTCAGCTCCACAAAGTAGGCGGTCCATCCTTCGACCGGCTTCTCAACCTTGCCGACATACGTTCCATCGGCAGTCGCTTCGAGCACCCTGCTCTCGTACTTCGGGCCTAACGATTCGAGACGGAAGTCACGGGCCTTGGGATTGTTCGCCTGCCAGAGCTTGACCTCTTGAGGCTTGTCCTGCGTGGTAACGCGGATCGACCCATCGTCTTCGAACTTCCAGCGGAACTCAGGGCGAGGCTTGTTGTTCACCACTGCTTGATAGAACGTCAAGATGCTTTGCCGCGCGTCGGTCCCGGAGAGTGAGTGCTTGGCGTTGGGAACGTAGCGCAAGTGCTTTTCTCCCTTCAATTCATTGAAATAAAACTGAGATGAATCGGGCAAAAAGAACTCGTCTCCGGCCGCGTTGACAATAAACTTGGGCATCGTCAGCCGATCGATATACGAGTACGGATCTTCGACTTTCAAAAGGCTGGCGTATTCGGGTGAATCGTTCATGTCGGTCACTTTGTGGCGAACGTAGTCACCGACCGAGGGCGCCCAAAATCCGTAGGCGTCGTGGTGGTGCTGCATCGAGACGCGCACGTTCAGAATGTCGATCACGATCGGCACAATGGCCACCACGCGCTTGTCAACGGCGCCAGTTAGCCAGGTAGTCCAGCCGCGTTTCGATCCGCCGGCGATCACAAAGTGCTCGATCGCCGTCTTGCCACCTTCCGGCGTAGCCAATACAGCCTGGACGACGTCCATCGCGCGGACGGCGCTTTTGACCATCGGCATCCGGGCCGTCCAGGTGGGATCCGACGTCTGCATGAACTTGACCCAGCTGTAGGCGATCAGATCGTCCTCGACCCGCTTCTTGCCGTCTTGATTGAACACCAAAGGCTGATTGGGAACTTGCTTCAATTCGGCGACGACCGTTTTCGAAGCGACTGCCATCTGCGCGATTGAAGAGTCTGGTCCCTTGGGGGCGTCGTCGCCGTTCTTACCGCCGGCGATCATCAACATCGCCGTTTTGCTCTGCACGTCATCCGGCCGAACGATCGTCAGCCAGTGCTCCCAGAGCGTGCGATCGACTTCCTTCTCGGTTCGCCAGGTCTGCGACTTGAAATCGACGACGAACGTGGTGAATCCGTCGCCAGGAATCGTGCTGACGACCTTCCAGGCAAACGACGGGTCGGGCTTGGCAATGTAGACGTCGAGTGCTGTCAGATTCGGAGGCGGATCTTTGGCTTCCGCTCTTGCGCCTAACGCCGAAGTGAAGACGGCCAAGGTCAATGCGCCAAGCGCCCACAACCGGCGCCTCTTGATCTGAAAAGTTTGCAAGGAACCAAACGCGGACGGGTGCATAACCAACCTCGGATTGTTAGGCGTGGAGTGGGCGACGACGCGACGCCGCGACGAATAATGCGGTCTGCGGATGTCCGACGTTACCACGCGCCCCAGCTGGACGGAAGCGCTGAGAACCGGGCCGATCAGGGCTCGAAAATCGGGGCGGCGGCGACCCGATTCGGCGCCTGCCAAAAGGCCGGGGGAAAGACTTCGCCAGGCGGACCGCCGGGCTCGAAAGGTGGCCCGCCACGCTCCAGTCTGTGCAATTGAAGACCATTTTTATATTAATGAGCGCGCGAAAATCCTTGCCATCCCCGTTATTGTAAGGCAAGATCATGGGTCTACCCGCTGCCTTGCTCTCCTGAGGACCAGTACTTTTGACCGGGATGGCTTGGCTTATGGGGGCACACGCGATTCACACCCTTGGTTGAACTATGCTGTCTGATTGGCTG
>DASXPZ010000925.1:0-3299 GCA_036493275.1 Pirellulales bacterium | reverse complement strand
GCTTTTTTGCCGCGCGCTGGTTCGATCAGCCAGGCGGCGGCCATCCAGATCGGCAGGCTGACACACGCCGTGTACACGGCGATCATCAAGACGTTTGCGAGCGCCAAGGGGAGCGGCGGCAGCGATTCACCGGCGATCAGATTGCCGAGCAACACGAGCAACATCGCAACCGCCACCAGCGGCGCAGTGGCCAGCGTCCGCAGCAGGGGATCTAGCCGGCGAAAGCGCGGACCATTTTGTTCGATGACGAACGCCACGGCGGCAAACGCCAAAACTCCCACGCCCACACGTCCACCGCTATTGAGATCGAAGACCAGACCAATAAAGCCGGCGGCGGCGATTCCCATCTGCGACGCGCGGCGCGGCGGCGACTTCCGGCTGGCAACCCACACGATCGCCCACAGCGCGAGCAAACTGGGTGTCGCGCGGCGAATATCGAGCCACTGGGCAAGAACGGTCTCGGCGATCGCCACCAGGTATGTTCCACAGAAAAACGCCAGCAGGTTCGTCATCGGCGCTCCTCGCTCTCCTCCGCGGGACGATCAACCGTCGCGGCCGCTGCCAATCGCGCCGGATTTTTTCTTGCGCGAAGCACAAGCAGTCGCTCGGGCAGATTTCCGTCGATGGCCAGGTCGACCCAAATGTCGCAGTGGAGCGCGCCGGGGGGACGTTCGACCCGCGTCACTCGGCCATATACCAGCGGACAGGACGAGAGGCCTTGCTGTTCGGCGGTGGTGACCAGATCGCCGACTTCGACCGCGAGCTGCGCGCTCACGCGCCGCACGCGCGCCAGCCGCTCGCCGGTTCCTTCCAGCACGCCGCGAACGACCGTCTCGGGCGAGCCGCCATCGGCCGGTGCAATCTGAACCACGTCGCGGTAGCCGGGCTGATCCGCGCGGCGAACCGTCGAGGTATGTGGTCCGACTTCGATCACGCGACCAAACACTCGGCGACCCGCGAGCGCTACGTCGCCCGCGGCCAGCGCCGCGTCTTCGCCGCCGTCGATCGTCGTCGTGCTGTCGGCCAGTGCCAGGGCGTCGCGGAGGATCGCCCGATCTCGCCCGGCGCGAATGATCTCATCGGTCGCCAACACGGTGCAGGCATGCCGTCCCAGCACAGGCGCCGGCAGCAAGTCAACTTGGAGCAGCGGCGGCAGTCGGTTTGTGAAGCGGTTGGAATCGTCGGCGGGAGTTGTGCTGGCGATGGCGATCTCCAACTCGCGATTGCGCGCGGTCAACTGTTCGATCTGCCGTTCAAGCGCCGCCAATTTTTCGGCCGAAGTGGAGCGAGCTTGCCAGCCGCGGAGATGGACACCGACCACTTCTTGCGCCCGATGGGCCGCAAAGCGTCCTGGTTCCACACACCAGTCGTACGCGGCGCGCAACGGCTCGATCGCGCGGCGCGGCAGCGCGGCCAGCAACAGGCCCACGGCCAGCGTCACGGCCAGGCTCGCGCCTGCAGGAAGCTTGGACGTCAGTGCTCGGACGGCGTTAAACATCGTCGTCACTCGATTCGAGCATCCCGCGCCAATCGTCGAGATGCTCCAATAGGGTCAAGGCGCCGGTGGCGACCGTGGTCATCGGATCGCGGGCGCGAACGACCGGCACGCCGATCCGCTCAGAGAGCCAGTTGTCCAGCCCGCGCAACAAGCTGCCGCCGCCGGTCAAAACCAGGCCGCCATCGACCAGATCGGCGGCCAGGTCGGGCGTGCAGTGGTCGATCGTTTGCTTGATGGCGTCGACGATCTCATCGAGCGGCGCGGCCAGCGCGGCGCGGACCTCGGCGCTGTCAATGGTGACGCGCCGAGGCAAGCCGGTCGAAGCATCGACGCCGCGCACGTCGGCCGCGAGCACCTCGTCGAGCGCGACGGCGCTGCCGACTTCGATCCGCAATTGCTCGGCCGTGTGCAGCCCGATCTTTAGATCGTGGCGGCGGCGGAGATATTCGACAATCGCCAGATCCATCCGATCGCCGCCGGAGCGAATCGACGCGCCGGCCACCATGTCTCCCAGGCTGAGGACGGCGACTTCGGTCGTGCCTCCGCCGACGTCGCAGATCATGTTGGCGACGGGCTCGGTGATTGGAAGTCCGGCGCCGATGGCCGCGGCCACGGCGTCGCTGACCAGGTAGACCTGGCGGGCGCCGGCGCGATGGGCACTATTGTAGACGGCCCGTTTTTCGACCGGCGTAATTGAGCCGGGCACCGTCAGCAAGACGCGCGGCCCGCGCGACCAGGCGCCGCGCTGCACCTTGGCAAAAAAATAGCGGAGCATTGTCTCGCAGAGCTCGAAATCGGTGACGACTCCTCCGGCCAGAGGGCGGACTACCGAGATCGAGGCCGGCGCGCGGCCGAGCATTTGTCTTGCCAGATGGCCGACCGCGCGACCGCCCGACGCGACGCGGTTCGCGCCCGCTTCGACAGCGACAACCGATGGCTCATTGAGCACCAGCCCCTCGCCGGCCACGCAGATTTGCGTGTTGGCGGTGCCGAGATCAATGGCCATGTCGCAGGCCAATATTCCGAGAATCCGGTGGAGCATCCTTGCTCTGACGCGAGACGGAAGAAAGATCGTTTTTGACGCACGCACTCCCTTGCGGTCACTTCAACTCAATCTCTAGTGGCCAGGCCAGCGTTTTCGCCAGCATCCAGCCGGCGCTTATACCAGCATGTTGTGCGATCGCTCCGCGAACGCCATGGGTATCATCGGCGTAGGAGCTTGCGCTCGCACCGAAGTCGCTTTGTAATCCCAGTTGTATCGCGACAATTCCATCGCCAGGCAAAGAATCGCCAGCAGGATCGCCAGCAGCGAGATGCCAAGCAGCACGGTATAAACGTCGGGACGAGGTTTGGCGACTTTCACGCCACCTGCCTTGTCAGTCGATTGGGGTTGTGACAATGTCATTCCTCTCGATCTGAGCTTTGCGGAATTCCTTCAGCACGCGGGCGACCGATTTCTCCGCCGTCGTCTCGACGATCTCGATCCGGCCCAGGTACTTGGCGCCGCGTTTCACATTTAGCAGCGTGCCGCGCTTTACGCCGTCGTCCGAGCCGAGCGAGATCTCGACCAGGCCATCTTTCGGATTCGAGGCCTCGACGATGCCGTCCGCCTTCACTTTATGATCAGACGGAGCGCTGTCCAGGTTGATCGCCAACTGGTTGGCGATCGCCCGGTTGTGGGCAATCTGACCCGCCAGCACGGTGTTCTGGGCTTTCAAGCGCTTGAGCTCCCCTTGGGCCTGGTTGAATTCGTCGGTCAGCTTGACGTACTCTTTGAACTTGTCGTCTCGTGCGGTTTGCG
>DASXPZ010000924.1:0-4064 GCA_036493275.1 Pirellulales bacterium | reverse complement strand
CGTCCAGAGCGCGTCGTCCGATTCCAGGCCCAATAGCGAGCCATGGGCGCCGTCAATCACAACCGCATGGGGAGATGCGCCGTCTCGTTGGCTCTCCCGCGGATTGGACGTCGTAAGAGTCGGAGCGGGCGGCGGCGCCATCACCTGAATGCGGTCCGAGGATACCGCTTCGTCGCCCGGACCCTTGGTCGGCGGCGCCGCGACGGTAAGACTTGCCACGCCCGCACCGATCGGGCCGGGATCGAACGCCGGGACCCCGAACGCCGCAGCCCCGTTACCGCCGCCGTTGCCACCCTGGTCGCCGGCCGCCCGGATCACACCGAACAGGCCGTAGCCCGACACGCCCGGCGCGTTGGGTCCCGCGTCAAAGAAAAGCTGATTCGTCTTGCCGCTCTGCGGCGTGCCCTCGCCGAATTCCAGGTCCCACAGGCCGATGATGGCGATCGGAGTCCCGTTTGGCTGGCGCATCTGTCCGAGGTAGGCGCCCGTGATCGGGTTAAAGACGTTGATGTTGCCGGCCCCCGCCACATTGCCAATGAGCAAGTCGCCGCTGTAAGCGCCGAAGTTCGCCGGCGCCTGGGTGATCCCCCAGGGGTTTTCCAGCGGTCCGGTACCGGGAGCGTTGGCGGCGAAATGGTTGGGCGTCAGCAGGTGGCCGTCGGTATCGAACGCGTCCACCACGCCGCCATGCGGCCCCGAGATCGCGGAAAAGGGGTTGGCGAAGGTAACAAAGATTTCATCGTTCATCGCCGACACCGACCAGGCGCCAAAGCCTGCGTCAACACTCGTCGCAGTCGGATCGGTGAAGGAGCCGATGGTATTGAAGCCGCCACCTAACATCTCGACGCGGTTGTTGAGGATGTCGGCCGCGTACAGGACATTTTGTCCGTGGCTATTCTGGGCCATGTCCAGCCCGGTATAGACGGAGGGGTGGCCGGCGCCGAAGGTGTCCACCATGACGATCGCGTGCGTCGGATCGACGGCGGGGTTCCAGCCGCTGATGACGCCGTCGATCGAATCGAAGATTAGGCGGGCGGGCGCTGAATGGCCGTTGGCCGAGATCACAAAGTCCGACGTGTCGTTGTAGATGACGCCGGCGGGCTGGCCGATTGGCCCGAACGGCTGGGCCGACGATGCCGGCACGCTGATCGTCTGCGGCAGCACGTGGCCGGAGCGGTCATAGAACGTGGCCAGCCCGGTGCTGAATGGGTTGGCCACGCAGAACGACCCGTCCGGCATGGAAGTCATGCCCCAGCCGTTCAGGTTGGAGTCGGTGAAATGCCCCGTGCCAGGATGGTAGCCGACCAGGTTCGTTTGCTGGTAACCGCTGGGAACCGTGCGGTCTTCGAGAACTTCGAGGCGTGGCCGATGCGTCGCGGCTCGCCGCGGCTTCCGGCGTTGACCCCGTCCCTGCGCGAGCGTGAAGTGCAGGTTCTGCAGCCAACTGTGGAACGACATGATCCGTTCTCCCTTTCCAGGTTGGTCTGCGATACAATGGTGTGACATCTCCGCGGCACGCAGACCGTGTGCCGAGGCGGTGCCGGGCTGGGGAGAGACCTGCTTACCGGCGGAATCTCCCCGGCCCTCGACTTCTCCGCACCAAGGCGGACTTCAGAGACTACGCGTCATTTCCCCTTCCCCTCTAGCTCCGCAACGAGCTTCTTGAAATTCTCCCGTTCGCGTAGCGGATCGAGATGGGTATCTTTCTTCATGTGTGCTGCGTCCTTGTAGCCCTTGCTCACCGCTTCGCGAAGTAGCTTCATCGCCGCGTCGCCATAGAACTGCGCCGCTTCCTTGCGCTGCTGTTCGTCCAACTTGTCGTGTTTGGCGACAACGGGGATGCACCTGCTCAAGAAACCCGCTGCGTCATAGGCATCGGCCGGCGGATTCCAGCCGAGGTCGCGACAAGTCTCGGCGGTGCGGACGGCGGTTTGCGGCTCCAGCATCCCGGCATGGACCGCGATGAGCAACTTCAAATGGTTGCGGTAGTCCGCCCGATAATTGGGGTGACGCGGGCTGGTCGTCAGGGCGGCCAAGTGATGCGGCACGCCTTCCAGGAGCAGCCGTTTGGCGCCGGCCCAGTCTCCGTGCTGCTGATAGATGGCGGCGAGATTCGTGGACGTGCCGCCCAAGCCGCTATGTACATCCGGCTGGTTGGGGAAGTCGGCGGCTAGTTGTCTCTGGATAGCGAGAGCCTGAACGTATTCTTTCTCCGCCTCCTCGTAGCGACCCGCGATATACAAGAGAGCGCCGCGGTTATTGTGGCTGCTCGCCAGATCCTCGCGGTACTCGGGCCGTGATGGATACTCGGCTGCCAATTGCTTGCGGATCTCCAGGGCCCGATCGTAGTCTTGCTTCTCCTCCTCATGCCGGCCAACTTTATCCAGCAGAGTGCCCCGGGCGTCGTAAGTTTTGGCCAGCATCTGGCGGAATTCAGGCCGGGAAGAAAATTCGACCACCAACTGCTGGTAGCTCAAAACGGCCTGATCGTAATCCTTCTCCGCGTCCTCGAAGCGGCCCGCGGTCTTGAGCAGAACGCCGCGGTTGCGGTGAAGTGAGGCCAACTCTTCCCGGAACTCAGGGCGGGAGCGGAAGTCGGCGGCCAATTGCTCATAGATGGCCACCGCATCGTTCCAGTCCTTCTCCGCCTCCGACAGCCGGGCCGCGGCACGCAGCAGAATGCCCCGGTTATTGAGGCTTTTGGCCAGCTCCTGCCGGAACTCAGGCCGGCTCGGGAAATCAACCACCAACTGCTTGTCAAGGGTCACGGCCTCATTGTTGTCCTGCTCGGCCTCCGGCAGCCGCCCGGCGGCGCGCCGCACAACGCCCCGGTTGCCATAACTCTTGGCCAGTTTTTGGCGGAACTCAGATTCGGTGGGGAAGTCGACTGCCAACTGCCGGTAGATGTTCAAGGCCTCGCTGTAGTCATTCTCCGCTTCCTTGAGGCCACCCAGCCTCAACCGGATCGTGCCGACGCGGAAGCGCCCCTCCGCCCGCATCGAGCGGCTTTCGGCGTCGTCTCCCTTGATCGCGGCGAAGGCGTCATACTGCGCAATGACGCCGCGAAGAAACGCCCGGTCGTCCTCTGTCAGGACCGTCCCCTGGGCAAACTTCCGCTCGACCACGTCGGCGGTCATGCTCCGCAAGGCGGCGAACGCTTGGTGTCGGGCCTTCGCCTCGTCGGCGCGGGCCTGCTGTTCCGCCTTCAGGGCCAGATCCTTGGCATCGCGCTCATCTCGTGCTTGCTTGGCGTTACGCTCCGCCTGAAGCAGGCCCCACGTTGTGCCGACGATTCCACCAATGAGAGCCAGCAGTACCAGCGACGCCGCCAACATCGGTCCCTGGTTCCGCCGCACGAATTTGCTCAGCCGATACGTCGCGCTCGGCGGGCACGCCTCCACGGGCTCGTCGCTCAGATAGTGTTCAATGTCGCGCGCCAACCCGTTGGCCGTCTCGTACCGCCGGTTGCGGTCCTTCTCTAGCGCCTTCATCACGATCCAATCGAGTTCACCGCGGACGAGCTTTGTCAGCTTCGCCGGCTCCATCTGTCGCTGAGCCGAAATCGACGGAAGCGATTCCTTCGAATCCGACAGCCGCGTGCTCGGCTTGGGGGGCTCGTGCTCTCGAATGATGCGCAACATTTCGTCGAACGCCACGCGGCGAAGCAGCTTCTTTTCCAGCGGCGTCGTGCCAGTCAATAGCTCGTAAAGCAGCACCCCGAGCGCGTAGATGTCGCTCCGCGTGTCGATATCGAGTTGATTCAGTTCCGCTTGCTCCGGCGACATGTACTCCAGCGTGCCGACAATCGCGCCGAACCCGGTGACCAGAGTTTGATCGGTTAACTGCTGGCCCGTAGCCTTGGCGACGCCGAAATCGATGACTTTGGGAACCGGCTTGCCGTCGAATTGCGCCACAAGGACATTCGATGGCTTGATATCGCGATGGATGATCCCCTTCTGATGCGCGTGCTGAATGGCTTGGCAAACGGGGATGAACAATTCCAAGCGCTGCCGCGGCGTAAGCCGATACTCGTCGCAGTATTTAGTCAGGGAGACTCCCTTGAC
>DASXPZ010000923.1:0-2579 GCA_036493275.1 Pirellulales bacterium | reverse complement strand
AAGTGGGCGAGGTCCAGGTAGTGCAGGGGACGTATTCGCAGGACTGGCTGCTCTACGACACGGACTGGAACTGGCGGATTGAAGTGGGTCCATCGCGTACGTTCGCCGATATCGGCTCGCATTGGTGCGATCTGGCGGAGTTCGTGACCGGGCTGCGTCTCCGTTCGGTCTGCGCGGATTTGCACACGTTTCAGAAGACGCGCAAGAAGCCGAAGGGCCCGGTGGAGACGTTCGCGGGCAAGACTCTGCGGCCGGATGAATATACGGAAGTGCCGATTGCGACAGAGGATTTCGGCGCAATGATTTTCCGGCTTGAGAACGGAGCGCGGGGCGCGATGACGGTGAGCCAGATTTCGGCCGGAAGGAAGAATCGGTTGTTTCTTGAAGTTTTTGGCACGAAGAGCGGTATTGCCTGGAATTCCGAGGTGCCGGATGAACTGTGGATCGGTGAGCGCAATTCCGCGAACCGGATCGTGATTAAGGACCCCTCTCTGCTGCTCGAGAAGGCGCGGCCGTTCGCGGACCTGCCGGGCGGGCATAGCGAAGGCTACGACGATACGTTCAAACAGACCCTGCGGCGGTTCTATCGGACGGTCGAGGATCGCGGAGCCGCTATTGAATATCCGACTTTTGAAGATGGCCTGCGGCAGTTGAAGGTCCTCGATACGGTACTTGAGAGCGCCAGGACGAATGCCTGGGCGGAGGTGGAGAAATGAGCGACAATCACTTTATTCTGAACGTGCATTTAGAAGCTGTGCCAGGCCATGAGGAAGAATTGGCCCAGCATCTACTTGGATTGGTTGGGCCGACGCGCGCGGAACCGGGATGTCTGGTCTACAACCTGCACCGCGATCCGGAGAATCCGGCGAAGTTCATGTTCTACGAAGAGTTCATGAGCAAAGAGGCGCACGAGGCGCATGACGCCACGGCGCACATCCAAGCATGGCGGGCGTATCGGGCGACGGCCAAGACGGATCCGGTTGGGTCGAGTGTTGTGACGAAGTGGCGCGCGATCGCCTGAGGCGATTAGAATTTGCGCGACCACTCTTTGGGCCAGCGCTCGACGACGACTTTCTTATCCGTGTAGAATTCTACGCCGTCGCGGCCCTGGCCATGCAGCACGCCGAGGAAGCTGTCTTTCCAGCCGCTGAAGGGGAAGTAAGCCATGGGCGCAGCCACGCCAATGTTGACGCCGATATTGCCGCAGGGCGCTTCGTAGCGGAACTTGCGGGCGCTGCTGCCGCTCGACGTGAAAATAGATGCCTGGTTGCCGTAGGCGCTACGCGAGAGGACCTCGATGGCGGCGTCCAGATCATTTACGGATTGCATGGCGAGCACCGGGCCGAAGATTTCGGTCGTGGTTAAAGGGCTGTCGGGTGCGATGTCGGTCAGAATGGTGGGTTTCAGGAAAGAGCCCTGGTCGCCGCCCTCGATTTTGGCGTTGCGGCCATCGAGGATGGCGCGGCCGCCGTGTTCAATACCTTTCCCGATCAACCCCTCGATGCGCGTCTTGCTGGCCGGCGAAATCACAGGACCCATTTGCACGCCCTCGCCGAGTCCGTTACCCACTTTCAAGCTGGAGGCGATGCTTGAGAGGGCGTCAGTGAACGGCTTGGCTGCGTCGCCGACTGTGATCGCCGCCGAAACGGCGAGACAACGCTGGCCGGCACATCCGAATGCGCTATCGCTGACGATTTTGGCGCTCATGTCGAGATCGGCGTCGGGCATAACGACCACATAATTTTTCGCGCCGCCCTGGCATTGCATACGCTTGCCGTGGGCCGAGCCTTCCGTATAAATATATTTGGCGACCGGCGTCGAGCCGACGAAGCTGATGGCGCGGACGTCGGGATGGTGGAGCAGCGCATCGACGGCGGGTTTGCCGCCGACCACCAGGTTCACGACGCCTTTGGGGAGACCTGTTTCGTGGAGCAACCCAACGAGCAGGCGCGCGCTGAGCGGCACGCGTTCCGAAGGCTTCAAAACGAACGTGTTGCCGCAGGCAATCGCGTAGGGCAAGAACCACAGCGGAATCATCGTCGGAAAGTTGAACGGCGTGATGGCGGCCGTAACCCCCAGCGGCTGGCGGATCATGATTTCGTCGAGGCCGCTCGCGATGTCTTCGAGGTTGTAGCCCTGCATCAGAGTCGGGATGCCGCAGGCCACTTCCACGTTTTCGATGCCGCGCTGCAATTCGGCGCGTGATTCGGCGAAGGTTTTGCCGTTTTCCTGGGTGGTCAGGCGGGCGATTTCGTCGCCGTGTTGCTCGAGCAGGGCGCGGAATTTGAAGAGGAACTGGATGCGGTTCTGGGGCGGCGTGCGGCGCCAGGCGGGGAAGGCCGCCGAAGCCGCGCCAACGGCTGCGTTGACGTCGGTTGCGTCGGCCAGCGACGCTTTCACGAGCACTTCGGCGGTGGCCGGATTGAAGATATTTGCGCTTTCCGAAGAGCTGCCGGCACGCCAATCTCCGCCTATGTAATTCAAAAAGTTTGTTGTTTGTGCAGTTGCCATGATTTTAGATTTTAAGACCGAATCTCAAGATTGATATTATCGTTTTTCACCATGACCGGCACCACATA
>DASXPZ010000922.1:0-4209 GCA_036493275.1 Pirellulales bacterium | reverse complement strand
AAGCTGATCGCTTACGAAATCCACGACGGCCCAGTGCAATATGTCACCGCGGCGCTAATGCACTTGGAGTCGGCGTTATCGGCCCACGGAGGATCTCAGGGGAGCTTGGGGCGGGCGATGGAGACGCCGCTGCGGCTGCTGCGCGAAACCATTCAAGAATCTCGCCGCATGATCAACGGCCTGCAGCCGATGATCCTGGACGAGTCGGGCGTGGCGCCAGCGATTCAGTATTTAATCGAGGCCAATGCCGGCTCGCAGCGGGTGGAGTTCGAGCATGAAATCGAATCCGAACGCTATTCGCCGTTGCTCGAAGGGGCTCTGTTTCGCATCGCCCAGGAGGCGCTCAATAACGCCCGCAAGCATAGCCAGGCAAAGTTGGTGCGGATTCGGCTGCGCGAAGAGCGGGGTTGGGCGCGGCTGGAGGTGATCGACGACGGGATCGGCTTCAATCTCAAAGAGACTCCGCGTCGGACGGTCGGGCTGAATGGAATCCGGGAGCGCGCTCGCCTATTGCGAGGACACGCCATTATCGACAGCGCACCGGGCCGCGGCACGCGAATCTCGGTCGAGATGCCAGTCCGGGATGAGTAATTGCCCCCTTTTGCGCGGCCCGGATTGCGTTCCTGAACAACAAACTCACCTCAACTACTGACCAATTGGCGGGACCGCCGTATAATGCAGTTAGCGGGCGAGTTCGCCGCATCGGCGACCGTGTTAGGATTGTGACGGACGAGCGAACATGAAAGGTTCATCGCCAGAGCGGATCTACTTGGATAACGCCGCTACGAGTTGGCCCAAGCCGGAGTCCGTCTATGTGGCGATGGATCGCTACCAGCGTGAAATCGGCGCCGCTGCCGGGCGGGGCGGGCACGTGGAAGCGATTGCCGCTCGCGAGATTGTCGAAGCGACCCGCCGCGACGTTGCCAATTGGATCGGTGTCCGCGACTCGCGCCATTTGATCTTTGCGCTCAATGGCACCGACGCGCTGAACATCGCCATTCATGGCGCTCTGGCCGACGGTGGTCATGTCGTCACCACCGTCGTCGAACACAATTCGGTCTTGCGACCGCTGGTCGCTCTGGAAGACGCCGGTCGTGTGGCTGTAACTCGCGTCCATTGCGACGCCGACGGCGTGATCGACCCGGCAGACGTGCGCCGAGCTTTGCGGGCCGATACGCGGTTAGTCGTCATGTCGCACGCCTCGAACGTCACCGGCGCCATCCAGCCCGCCGCCGAAGTGGGTCAAATCGTGCATGACCATGGCGCCCTGTTCCTGCTCGACGCCGCCCAGACAATCGGCGAAATACCACTCGACGTCGAGCAATTGCAAGTCGACCTGCTGGCTGCGCCAGGCCATAAGGGCCTGCTGGGACCGCTCGGCACGGGCTTGTTGTATCTCCGACCCACCGTGGCCGAGCATCTTCCCAGTTTCCGGCAGGGAGGCACCGGCAGCCACAGCGAGCGCGATCGTCAGCCTGATGAGCTGCCTGACAAGTACGAGGCGGGTAACATGAACGTGCCCGGCATCGCCGGGTTGGGCGCCGGGGTCCGCTGGTTGCAGGCGCAGGGGATCGAATCGATTCGAGAGCGGGGGATCGAGTTGACGCGGCAATTGCTCGCCGGTCTTTCCGCGCTCGCCGGCGTTCGAGTCTACGGACCGGAAGGGGCCGAAGCGCGCGTGGCGGTAGTCAGTTTAACGCTGAAAGGTTACGATCCGCAAGAGCTGGCGACGATGCTCGACACGGCCTTCAACGTTCAGCCAAGAGCCGGCCTGCACTGTGCTCCCCACATGCACCGGGCACTAGGCACGGCCAGCGGCGGAGGAACGCTTCGGTTCAGTTTGGGGCCATTCAACACGGAATCTGAGGTCGATACGGCCGTCAACGCGATGACCGAGATCGCGACGCAAACGCCTGTCCGCTAAGCCTCCTCGCCAACCTCGTATTGCTTTGCTCGAACGATTCAGGACGACGAACTTCATGAGCGACAAACCGTGGTATCAGGAAGGGTTGCGTTTCGAATGCACCCAATGCGGCGACTGCTGCACCGGCGCGCCGGGATTTGTCTGGGTCAACCAGGAAGAAATCGCGGCGCTGGCCAAACGATTGGGGCTGCCCGTCGACGAATTCGAGCAGAAATTCGTCCGCAAGGTCGGCATTCGCAAGAGCCTGGTCGAGTACGAGAACGGCGATTGCGTGTTCTTCAATACCGAAGCGCGCAACTGCGGCGTTTACGAAGATCGCCCGCGCCAGTGCCGCACCTGGCCCTTCTGGGACTCGAACGTCCGCACGCCCGAGACGTGGAAGCAAACCTGCGAAGTCTGTCCTGGCAGCGGCCAAGGGAAGCTCGTGCAGCTTGAGAAGATCGAGCAGCAGCTAGCCGTTATCCGGCTCTGATTCCCGCCCGCTGTATTTGCCACGATCTCGCCGCCTAACGTAGATCGTCCGATTCCGGTTCCCGCAGCGGATTCTTGTATCGAGACTGGGCCGGTAGGACATTGAGCGGCGCCGTTGTCGGGGCGCCTTGACGCGAGACAACCGTCTGCTCTTTGGGCGGATCTTGACGTGTGGCCACGCGTTGGCTGAATCGCGATTTATTCTCGGACACGCGGGTTGGTTTCCAGGTCTTGACCCCGGCGTCGCTTGTTCCGGTTGCGATAATGGCTGTCGACGCGGTGGGCGAGCTCCCAGCCGAAGTCGCTCCCTCAGCTAGAGCTCCAAAGGTCGCCGGATGAACGTCTATCACGCCCGGATCGTTGTTACCTGGCGCCGGCGAAGTAGCGACATCGCCCGTGCTACCCGGTCGATAGGACTGGCTGCCGTAAGTCGCCGTTTGCAAAGCCGGAGGCGCTGCAGGAATATTGGAAGGAGGCGCTGGATTCTGGTAACCAGCAAACGGATCGGCGGACGCGTAGCGGTTGTCGATGGGGGGCGCCGTTGCGGGCCGCTTCGGATCAGCCGAAGCAGTCGACGCGACCGATGTGCCGGTGTTTGTCGTGTCGTAGCGCGTTGCGCTGTAGCGATTGTCAGAGGCAGGGACCGCGGCGCCGTACGGAGCAGTTGGCGGCGGATAGGCGGCGCTCATTCGCGGAGTTGAGCCGTAAGGCGCAACTGTGCCGCCAGCGGCGGCGTTAGCCGGCGTCGATGGCCCGGCGCCATACGGCGCGTTCGCTGGCGGATAAGCGGCACTAGGGGCTGGACTTGAACCGTAAGGCGCCCCTCCTCCGTAGGCTTGTGCGCTTGCGCCGTACGGCGCAGCCGTGTTCGACGGAGTGTCGTACGCGCCGGTGGCGGAAAACGGTCCATCCTTCGGATTAATCGTCGAGCCTGTTGTGCTTTGGTTGACTGGCGCTTGATAGACGCCTCCGGCGGCGGGAGCGTTGTAGGTCGAAGAGGTGTTGTACCCAACGGGAGCTCCGGCCGGGGGATAGGCGGTCGGCGTGACCGGCCTGGCTTCCGAATAGTCGCCGGCATATCCGATCGGCTGCGTGGTGTAATTATTGCCGATGGAACGAGGGTCGTTCTGCGCCGAAGTTGGTTGTGTATTTTGCGCTACCTGCGGCGACAGATTTGCCCCTGCTGTTGGCGCAGCAGCGGCTACGGACGGGTCGGTCGCTGCGGGTCTGACTTCCGCCGTTTTGCTCCACGGCCAATGGATGCCGCTCGAGCAGCCGCAGAGCGTCATAGCCGCTACGCCCAGAATGATTGCCTGCCCTGCTTGAAATTGCATGGCTTACGCGCCTTGTAAACAGAATTCTTCACGAGGCCAGAACCAGGCGCGCGGCCAACCTTGCCGCGCTTTGACGCCGGGCTCGTCCTTTGACATCGTGTGTGAGGAATCAATCTGAAGGGATTGGCGACGGAGGGCCGCCTCGACGACCGTACCGATAATGACAATCTTATCGGCTGTAATGGGGCCAGACGCCCACTCATTGTGTGTAGATTTGCCCCATCGGCACGGTCTGCTGTCCGGCGAGGCTTTCCGGGTAGGGACGATCGGAGGAGGCCAAGTCCATTCGGCGCTGGAGGTTATGGATCGATACGATGCTCTCGTCGAATTAGGCGCTATCATGCTAGCGGTGGAGTCTTGATTTCCCATGATCGAAGTTCGGCAGATACTAGGGTGTTGATTCACGCGATGGAGCGTCTGTTGCTATTGGGCGAACGGTCGGCCCGTTGCGTCGCGCCGGCAAGCGGGGCTCAACAGTGT
>DASXPZ010000921.1:0-5498 GCA_036493275.1 Pirellulales bacterium | reverse complement strand
CGTGGGCGAAAAATAAACTGCAGGTCTTTCCGATCGCGAAACAGCACCAGCGACGAGATGTACGGAGCGAAGCCGGTCTTGTGAAAGTCGATGCCGATCGAATCGGCCAGCGACAATCGTCCCAGGCGGTGGTGCGCCTTGGCGAGCGCGCGGACGGTGCGGCCCCGAAAGCCGAGCGGGTTTTTGGCAAAGTGGTAATCGTTGAACACGCTCCAGGCCCAGCCGATGACGGCGTCGGCGTGGATGTGGGGTTTGTAATCGAGCGAAAATTCCGAGACCAGCTCGTCGCGCAGCGCGTGAATCGCGGCCAGGTCGTCGAGCCCGAAGGCGTCGGTCGAACCCATCGTGGCGATAAAGGCCGCGATCCGGCGCCCTTCGCCGATCGCTTTGTGGGCCGCTTCGCGGAGCAGGTCGACGTCGATCGAGTTGTCCTGGTGCGTCTTGATCATCAACACGTTTTGCTGGCCGATGCCGAGCCAACCCGCCACGTTCAGGCTGCAAGCGTGGCTATGCTCGCTGGCCAGCACCACGGCTGGCTGGTTTTGCCCGTGGTTGATGCAGCCCGGCACGGCCTTTTCGAGCCCAACTTTGACGCCGTAGAGCATGCAGCCGGTGCCGCCGAATGTGAACGTTCCGCCCGAGCGCTCCGGATCGTAGCCGACCAGCTCGGCGGCCATGGCCATGGCGCGGACTTCGGCGGTCGAAAAGCCGCGGCCACTTTCGTCGCTGACCAGGTTGGGGTTATACGTCGAAGCCAGCAACACGCCGATGATGCTGGCGATCGAAGGGTGCGAGACGACGTTGATCTGGCTGCGCGGATGCCCCCAGATGAACATCCCTTCCAAGTGCTTGACCAGCGCCGAGACCACAGTCTCCAGCGGCTCCGCGCCCTTAGCCACGCGCGACTGACGGGCGGCGTCGAAATCGAGCGTGACGGGCGATCCCAGGATGGGCGCCGCCGATTTTAATTCGTCCACGCGATCGAGCGCGCGCAATACGGAAAACGCCACATAGGCGTCGTGGACGCGGTCCGACACCGGCTGCGGAAACTCGCGCCGCAACGACTCCAGCATTTCTCGATAACGGGGCTGCATCTGGGAGCCGTGCGCGGTGCGTGCGGAGCAGTCAGAGTGGGCTGAGGGCGTGCGTGCGTTACGTCACCAGCTCAATTGAGCCGGGAAGAATTCCGCCGCCAGTTCTTCATAATAGGGCCGCAGTGCCTGCACGTCGGGCCGCTCCGAGGCCTTGGTGTACAAGTCGTACGGACTGAATTTGCGAACCCAGCGGAAAAGTTGTTCGTCCTGTTCGTTCATCAGATGCTTGTACGCTCCTTCGCGGTGGCCTGGATAGAAGGAGTGGTAGCGGATCATGTACAGCCCTTCGATCGGCAGGTAATCCTTGACGACGTGATATAAGTATTCGTCGTGCCCCCAGCTCATCAACACGCCGTCCAAACCGACATGTGGTTGGTAAATGCCGTTGGGCGTTTGATATTCGGGGACGTTACGATCGGGGTTGTCTGCAAAATACTCCGGTAAGACGATCGTGTCAGAATACTCACAGCCGACCGGAAACGTGTCTCCGACCACGGCCCATTGCGGCTCGCCGAACAGGCAGAGAATCTTACCCAGGTCGTGGATCAAGCCGGTGAGGATGAACCAGCGTGGATGGCCGGCCTTGCGGATCGCCTCGGCCGTTTGCAGGCAATGTTCGATCTGCGTGAAATCGGTGTCGGGATCGCTATCGTCGACAAGCGTATTGAGAAATTCAAGCGCCTCCCAGACGCTCATCTTCCGCTTCGCCAGCGGCAAATACTCGGCGCGCTTCTGTCGCACGAAATCGACCGTTTGATAGCGGTGGTTGAGCCGGTAGAACTCGCGGACCGTCGGGCGAACGTCCCCATCATGGTTTCGGAAATTCGACGCCGCCTTTTTCTTGTTTCCCAGCGCCGCGGCCGCCCCGCTTTCATCCATCGGCTCCGGATAGCGGCGCTTCAGATCGTCTTCCCACTCGTCGAGGCTCGAAAGGGGCGCCGGATCCGCGTCCGGGCGAGGTTTATCGATCATGGCTTGAGTCCTCTAGTCCTTTGCGACTTCTGTAGCCGGCCTCTGTGAGGCCGGTCTTTTGAGCAATTCTCCGGGGTCGAAGACCCCTGCCACAGAACCTTACAGTTCACCTGATTATCTACGCCCCGCTCTCGCTGATTGTACCCGGATCGCTCCCCCACGGGGACAGCGAAATCACCTCCGTTGCCGCCATTGGCGAAGCTGATCGACCGTTACGGCCGTGATAATAATCAGCCCAATCAGGATGTCCTGAAAGGGATTGCTAAGCTCCAAAATCGTGCAGCCGCTGGCGATGGCCGCCATCATCACGGCCCCGGCCATCGTCCCCAGCACCGACCCGCGACCGCCATTCAAGCTGCCGCCTCCGATGACCACGGCGGCGATCACCTTCAGTTCCATCCCAATGCCGGCGGTCGGGGTGCCACCCGAGAGCCGTGAAAACTGGTAGACGCCCGCGATCCCGACGAACACTCCTCCCAACGTGTAAACGGCGATCTTCATCCACGGGACATTCACGCCGCAGAGCCGCGCCGTCAGTTCGTTCGACCCCAGCGCAAAGACGTACCGCCCAAACACCGTCTGCCGCAACACTGCCGCCAGCACAATGGCCAGCCCGACGGCAATCCACACCCCCAGGGCGAAATTCGGCACGCCGAGCGATTCGATAATCCAAGGCGTCTCGGGCTGCGGATAAACCAGGCGATCGAGCCAATGCGGCACGCTCCCCATCGGCGGGCGAATGTTCGTGTTGTTCGCCAGCAGCTTGGCAATGCCGAGGTAGATGGTCATCGTCCCCAGCGTAATGATAAACGGCACCACACGCAGCGAGCTGATCAGCACGCCGTTGATCGCGCCAGCCAGGCAACCCGTGAGCCCGCCGGCCAACACAGCAACCGGCGCCGAATAGCCATGTTCAAGCGACCAGGCCAGCACCGTCGCCGCAAGCGCGATCGCGTTCCCGGCAGAGAGATCGATGCCCCCGGCGATGATAATCACCGTCATGCCGAGCGCCGCCACGGCGAAGGTCGACGCGGTGGCGGCGATGTTGCGAATATTGTTCGCGCTCAAAAACACGGCCGGTCTTTGCGGCGTGCTGAGCTTCCAATCCGCCAAAGCAAACACGGCGATCACCAGCCCCAGCGCCAGCAGCGGACCGAGCGCGCCGGCAATCGCCGTCGCTCGGCGCTTCCAGCGACTTTGTCCCAGCGCCGGAGCTGGCGCTTCCGCGGCGAGATTTTCCAGCACCAGATTCTTTGGGAGGTCGCTCATGCCGTATCGGCTCCGATCGCGCAGGCCATTGCCGATTCTTCGGTCCACTCGCTCGCCGGGCGGACGGCTCGCAGTCGTCCGCGAGCCATCACCGCGACCCGGTCGCACACGGCCAACAACTCCGGCAGATAAGAACTGACAAAGATCACCCCTTTCCCTTCGGCCGCCAGTTGCCCCATGCGGCGATAAATCTCGACCTTCGCTCCTACGTCGACGCCGCGCGTCGGTTCGTCCAACAGCAACACGTCGGCCTGCTGATGCAAGACGCGCGAGATGGCCACCTTTTGCTGGTTGCCGCCCGAGAGTTCGCGCACCGGCTGATCGGCGGCGCGGGCTTTGATCTCCAGCCGGCGCATCCATTCGGCCACCGCCGCGTCGCGACGCCGGAGACTGAGCCAACCCAGCCGGCTATAGGGCGCCAGCCGGCTGAGCGTGAGATTATCGGCGATCGAGCGATCTTGCGCGAGCCCCTCCCCTTTGCGATCCTCCGAAACAAGCCCCAGCCCGGCGCGAATTTTCGCCGCGGCGCTCGCGCGCGGTTCTTGCCCCGCCACGCGCACACGGCCGCCGCGAACCCGATCGAGCCCAAACATGCAGCGCAACAATTCCGTTCGCCCCGCCCCCACCAGCCCGGCGATGCCCAGAATCTCGCCGCGCCGTAGGGTCAGGCTGACCTCTTGCGGGCTTTTGACGCCGCTGATTCCATCCAGAAATAAAATTTCTTCGCCCGGCGTGTGCGGGACCGAAGGAAAGAGATCGTCGACGCTGCGGCCGACCATCAGCGTGATGATCTGCGATTCGCTGGCCTCACTCAACCGGCCGGAGCCCACCGCGGCGCCGTCGCGCAGCACCGTGTAACGATCGGCAATCCGCCGCAACTCATCCAGGAAGTGGCTGATGTAAACGATTCCCAGCCCGGCGGAGCGCAGCCGATCGATGACTCGAAACAGATGCTCGACGTCGTGGGCCGTCAGCGAGCTGGTCGGCTCGTCGAAGACGATCACCTTCGGCTCGGCGACCAGCGCGCGGGCGATCTCGACCAATTGCCGCGCGCCGACCGACAGCCGGCCCACCGGCGTGTCGGGCGCCAATTCCGGATGGCCCAGCATGTCGAGGGCGCGGGCGACTCGCTCTCGCTGCGCCCCCTTCCGCAGCCAGCCAAAGCGGTGTTCTTCGCAGCCCAGCATGATGTTGTCGGCCACCGTCAGATCAGGGGCGAGATTCAGCTCCTGGTAGATCATCGCCACGCCGGCGGCGCGGGCCTGATGCGGACCGCTGGGGGCGTAGGGGCGCCCATCGAGCTCCATTCGTCCAGCGTCGGCGCGATGGGCGCCGGACAGCACCTTCATCAGCGTGCTTTTGCCGGCGCCGTTTTCACCGATCAACGCCAAGACTTCCCCGGCGGCGACTGAGAGCGATACGCCCGACAGCGCATGAGTCACCCCAAAGCGTTTCGTGATGCCGTGCATCGACAATCGCGCAGCAGGAAGACTCATCGGGCGGTGTCGTGGGGCGAACGAATTAAGGGCAAGGCGATGAACCGTTCCATGCTAACACCCCCGCCGCTCGGAATGTAGTAGCCGCCCGGACACTGCAAGCGCCGTCTATCGGGCTTATTCCGAGCGACGCCGCGCGTAGGCGTCAGCGCGCTTGCGCCGGTTGTTCCACGCTGCCTCGCATCCCGCAAGCCGCGCAGGAAGGGACAGTCCCTACGACTGGCGCCTTGAACCCGCCGCCCTGCCCCACAAAAGACGGCTGGTAACGAGCGTTTCTGGCGAGCGCAATGTACGGGTTCTGGCGCAATGCACTGCCGCGCCGAGCGCCACGAAATGCTGCTGTGCGATCGCCGGCGAGGGCCGATAATTGCGTGTAGTCCCGCAAGCGGGACTGGTCAGCCGACCGAACGAACAGTTCCGTGGCCGGCCGCTACTACCCGAGCCGAGCATCTCGCCCTGAAGTTTCGATCCGGCGTCTTCCGTCCTGTCCGCTGACGCCACGGTACCCGAGAGTGAAATCTGGTAATGACAAAAGAATTGATCCGCGTCGTGACGCGTGCGGCCGACGGAACGATCCGCATCAAGGACTATGCCAAGGAAGAATCAGTTCGCAAGTTACACACCCAAATCGGAATCGACGATTGCAGCACCGACCTGGGGCTGCGCG
>DASXPZ010000920.1:0-3313 GCA_036493275.1 Pirellulales bacterium | reverse complement strand
CGAAAACGGTTGCGCCAATTGGCCGCAATGGGCCGAGCAACTGGAACACGTGCGCCGCCGCGGCGCCGAACTGATCTCGGCCAGCCCGGACGAGATCGCTTTGGTCCGCAACACGACCGAGGGCGTCAACCTGGTGGCCGAGGGTTTTCCGTGGCAAGCGGGGGACAACGTCGTCGTGCCGGCCGATGAATTTCCCACGAATCTTTATCCCTGGATGAATTTGGCGAGCCGCGGCGTCGAACTGCGGCGCGTTCCGGTCGAGCAGGGTCGGGTCGACCTGGAAAAGATCGCCGCCGCCTGCGACGCGCGGACGCGAATGATCTCGATCAGTTGGGTCAATTACGCCCACGGCTGGCGGAACGACCTCGACGCCCTGGCCGAACTGGCGCACGCGCGCGGCGCGCTGCTGTTCGTTGACGCGATTCAAGGGCTCGGAATGTTCCCGCTCGACGTGCGCCGCACGCCAGTCGATTTTCTGGCGGCCGACGGCCACAAGTGGCTGCTGGGGCCCGAAGGCGCCGGGCTGCTTTACGTGCGGCGCGAACATCTCGATCTGCTTCGCCCGTTGGCCGTGGGTTGGAACAGCGTGAAGCGCGCGAACGATTTTCAGCACATCGAGCTCGTCGTCAAAGACTCGGCCGCGCGCTACGAAGGAGGAAGCTACAACATGCCGGGCTTTCACGCCTTCGGCGCCAGCTTGGAACTGCTGTTGGCTTACACGCGCGAAGAAATGGAGGCCCGCATACTGGCTACGACGGACGAAGCCTGTCGTCGACTCCAGTCGATCGGCGCCACGGTCCATAGCCACCGCGACGGCGGCCACGCCAGCGGCATCGTGGCGTTCGATCTGCCGGGGCGCGATTCGATGCAAGTCCGCAAGCAACTCCTCGCCCACGGCGTAGCCACCGGCTGCCGCGCCGGGCGAGTGCGGATCAGTCCTCACGCGTATACGAATGAACAAGATCTCGACCAGTTGCTCGCGGCGGTCGAAGCGGCGAAGTAGTCTGGGCCGCAAATCGCAAGAGCACTAGAGACATGCGCGAGCGGGTTCAATCTGCAAAAGACAAATTCCAAGATGGATTGCCCGATTTTTATTCCGGCAGAAATTCTTGCACGACGGTGACTTCGCGAATCTGCTTGCTGTCAGGGTCGAAGCAGCGAATCTTGACTTGCAGTCCGCGTAGCGGAATGCGATACGGCGGCGCGGCTTCTTGCTCGCTCAAATCGTCAATCAGGCCGTCGTTGTTGTCGTCCACGCCGTTAGTGCCTTGGTCCGCGCCATAGATGCCGTCTTGATCGATCCCATCGCGCTCGTAATGCGTCGACCAGGTGTCGTAGATTGCCGGGATGTACGACGGGGGAACCGTGTAAGTCGCCGAGGCCCCGTTCAGGGTGATCACGTTCAAGCCGGAACGGGGGTCTGCTTGGCTGGCCAACACGTCGAGTCCGAGGTTTGCCTGGTGTGTTGCGTCTAGTGTGAGGAGAACGTCATAGGCATAGTTCAGATCGACATAGGCGCCGCGCGCCACGATTCTGGCAGCCGGCGCGCTAGCAGCCGCTTGCAGTGTCATTCCGTACGCGGCGGTCACAGCGCCGTAACCCGGACAGGGATCGCCCGGCAGCAGGAGGGTCGTTCCGTCCGCGTCGAGCAGAATGGGCGCCGTCGGGTCCCACACGCGGACGTCGAACGACAGCACATTCGTCAGGATGACGTCTTCCCCAACGCGCATGCCGCTACTGATGGTGCTGGTGGCGTTCAATATCCCGGTGAACGGGTCGAGGGTGTAGGAGGGGCTGCCGCCCAAATTAACCACGCCCCAAGGGTTGGGGTTTTCCCAAGCGTCGAATTCTTCGGTGCCCGACGCCGTGGTGAGCTGTAACTGCTTGATTGGGAAGAAGCGGCTGCCGGCGATGCCCGAGGCAGGGGAGCCGCCGTCACTCACTCCGATTGGAAGCGGACAGATCGGATCTGAGCATTCTTGCAGCGTCGCCAGCCCCAGCCGTCCGGTCGTGGCGAAGTTGCCAGCGATCGGTAACGGAAACCAGCCGTATTTGCGCGCGTCGAACGGCCAGCCGTAGGTAGGACCATCCGAGGGACCTGCCAACAGCGGAAAATGGGCGTATCGATTCTCGCGCTTCGTCAGGTCGCCCAACGAATTAGCGACGATCCGTAACGGGTCACTTCCGGGCGTCACCATCGGCCCGAGATTGGCCGAACCCGCTGTCCCCTTGCCGTCGGCGTGGACCGAGACGTCGCTATTGGCGTAGAAGCTTTGTCCCGTGGAATACACCTGCGCAGGCGTCAGTATGGCGCCGGTGCGATTCAAATCGGGCTTCACCAGCAGTTGACGCCGGTAGAGCGTTGTGCCGCGAATGAACCAGGCGACTTCGGCCACTTGCGATGTCGTCACCGCGCCGTTGTTCCGGCCGACAAACGGCTCGCTCGCGCTCTGCGTGGTGAAGAGCAGAATATCGTCGTTGTCGCCGACGGTTGTATCGGGACCCATCACCCCGTTTTCGTCTTGCACATTGATCGTAAAGGCCGGCACGCGCCCCACAGGGCCTTCGATATATTCGAAATAGCCTTCGCCGTTTTTGGGATCTCGCGGCGGGAGCATCGTTACGGTGATGCCTGCCAGGTCGAGCTGCAATCGTTGCTTGGTCGCCCGCAGTTGATCGGTCATTTCCATCACGGCGCGGCTGGCCGAGACGCTCTGCCCGATCCGGCCGAAGATCGTGACGACGATCCCCAGCATGATCAGCGTGACGACCATCGCCACCAGGATTTCAACGAGCGTGAACGCCTGCCTAGGGCGGCGCGAAACGAACGAACAGCGGATGGCATGGCGCATTGTCAGGGACCTGTTTTGTTTGCGCTTGCCCGAATAGCTGGCCGGCGTTGAGCCGTTTGGGGATCGGTCGGAGGGTTCGCCCGGCGCCGCAGGGGCGACAGGCTGGCCAGCGTGGAGATGGGTTCCGACTTTTGATCCGCTATCAATTATTGCACCCAGCGGCAGCCCGTGTGTCAAGGAAGCTGTTGAAATCTGGTTCGATTTGGGGCGAAAGCGAGCCGGAATTTCTCGAATCGCCACGCCGGACGCAATGCGCGGCGGCTCTTCCGCCTCGATTAGCGTAGAATTGACGGGGTAACTCGCCGGTTCTACATTGGGTCTGGCGACTCCGGTCTCGTTTTCGACCGGAAACCATCTTTTTTGGGGCACGGGACAGTCTCATGGACGGCGTCAGGATTTGCGTGGCCCTGGGGCCGCTTGCGCTCTATCTGGCCTTCGTCGCTAGCCTGAACCTTCGTCGG
>DASXPZ010000919.1:0-2150 GCA_036493275.1 Pirellulales bacterium | reverse complement strand
CGTGGCGGGCAAAGGGTTAATCTCTCAGCCCGACGCGCACATGATCTACAGCAACATCCTGCTTGGCGAGCTGTTGCGGCAGTTGTATACAACGTGGCCGTCTGTGCCCTGGTATGGCGGCTACCTGATACTGGTCCATTTCTTCAGCCAGACGGCACTTTTGTACTGCGCGATCTCGCGCGGTTACTCGCGCATCCGGCTGCTGATTTACTTCGTATATTTTGCGCTGGTCGGACTGGCATTCTTGAACATCATGCAGTTCACTACCACGGCCTTCTTGGCAGCGCAGGCGGGCGCGTTTTTGCTGATCCTGGCTTGGAATCGTCGCCAATCGGATGCGCGGGCGCCGATCACCGGGTCGTTATGCGCGGCGGTGGCGCTGCTGGTAATTGGCTCGCTGGTGCGCATGGAGGCCTTTTGCATGGCCTTGACCCTCAGCGCGTCTGTGGCATTATTGCTGTTGCGACCGGCGACTCGCGCCGCGCTGGCCCCGGTGGGGAGTGCGCTCGCGGTCGGCTGCGCATTGGTTGGTCTGGCGTTTCTCTACAATTACGCCGTCTATCACGGCGATCCCCAGTGGCGAGACTTCCTGCGACGCGATGCCCTGCGGCGAAAATTCAATGATTACGAATGGACCAGATATACGCCGGAATCGGTCCCGGCCTTTGCCGCCGCGGGCTGGAGCGAGAACGACCATGCGATGATATCTAACTGGTATTACGACGACCCAGACGTGTTCACCGAGGCGAAACTGCGCGCGGTGTCGGAGAATCATCCTTGGCGTATCGCTCGGCTGCGGCGGGCTTTCTCGCTTGCAGTCTGGAAGCCGATTCTCACGGAGCGCTCGCTGCTGGCCGTGCTTTTAGCGCTGCCGTTCGCTCTGTTCGCGGTCGAACCTTGCGGTCGAGCGCGGCGCGCCATGCTGGCGAGCCTGGCGTTGGGAGTTCTCTTGCTGGTGCTGGTGACGTTGAATAACAAAGTCCCGCCGATGCGGGTTTATTTGCCGATCATGTCGTTCCCCTTTTCGCTGGTATTGCTCTTCGCCCGCCCGCGCTGGACGACCAAACGGGCGGAGGAGAGCCGCGTTTGCCAGGAGGAGTCGCCCGCGCCGGTTGTGGTCGCGCCGCGATGGTGGCGAGCCCATCCGCGATCGCGGCTCGACGTGTTCATGATCATGGCGCTGCTAGTGATAGCAATTTTTATGGGCATGTACCGGCAGGTCCGTCATAGCGTGAATACCACACGCATGTATCAGGAGGTGTTGACCTGGATCGACCTGGCGCAGCCGAACCGTGACAAGTTGCACGTTTTCTGGGGTCCTCCGCTGCCGCTGGAAGCGACGTCCCCGCTCGATTCGCTCGACGCTTGGGCGGAACTGCCATTCTTAAGTCTCACCTGGACCACCTGGGCCCCCTTCAACGAAAAATTAAAAAGCGACCACGGTTTCACCAGCATTGCCGAGGCCCTTCCCCGGCGAAACGACATCCTCATGGCCGCGCATCCCTACCACATGGACCTATTCCAACGGTTTGTGGCAGAACACTACGGAGTCGCGTTAGATTTCGTCGCCAGCCAACCCGAGTTGCCACATCGGAAAACGGGATGGCTAAAAGCCCGCGGCGGCCTCGCGTCTCTTCCTGTGGAGAAGGCGCAATAGCCTAGTTCGTAGCAAGACGCTTCGGACTGGTCGCGGTAACGCGCTACGGCGTCGTGATCTCGCAGTTTGGCAAACACTTCCGGAGCTCGCGAAGCTCGATTCGCTCCGCCTGGATCCATTCAAGCCGGCGGTTCAACGTCAGATGGCGGAGCCGCGGCAAGGCTTGCAATTGCGTCGCGCCGTCGGGCGTGACCTCCGTGTCAGCAAGATTGACCACTTCCAAAATCGGGAACTGCGTGACGTGCGCGAGCGTGTCGTCGGTAACGCCCGAGTCCGATAGATCGAGCTGCTTCAGTCGTTATAGACCCTGAAGATGATCGAGACCGGTTCCGTCGATCGTCGGCGAAGACAATTGAAGTTCTTCGAGGCCGGTCAGCTCTGCCAAATGCCTGAGCCCCTCGTCGGTGACGCGCAGTCGTTTCAGGCTGAGATGCTTCAGCCGGCGGAGGTCTTTCAGACGGGCCAAGCCACGATCGGTAACCCGCGAGGCGTC
>DASXPZ010000918.1:0-4426 GCA_036493275.1 Pirellulales bacterium | reverse complement strand
CGTCGAAACGCTCGAAGAGGCTCGCCGCCTGGCCGACGAACTTCCCGCCACCCGCTTCATCACGCGATTGGGGGAACTCCTCGAACCGGATGGCACGCTCACGGTCGGGCCATCGAAAGGCGAAGCCGGGCTGGTGTCACGGAAGAGCGAACTGCGCGAACTGCGCGGGCAACTGGAATCGCTGAGTCGGGAAGTGGCGGCGGCCGAACGCGAACTCATCGGCCTTCGCCAGCAGGCCGATTCCGTCGATGGGGTCATCGACGCCGTCGACGCCGAGATCGGGCTGCTCTCCGGCGAAGCCGGCGACTTGCAGCAGCAGATCGCCCGTCAACGCCAGCAGATCGAGCAACTCGTCGATTCCCTGGACACGCTCGCCACCGAGACGCGGCTGCTCGAAGACGAAGTGCGCCATGGCGAGGCCAAGTGGGTCGCCGCGAAGTTGGAGGCGGATGAAGCCGAGCAGCAAGCGGACCAACTGCGGCAGCGGCTGGAGGGAATTCAGGCGGCAATCGCGGTCGGCGAACAGGAGCGCGAACGCCGCCAGCAGGCGCACACCGAGGCCCAAGTGTCGCTGAGCCGTGCCGCCGCGAGCCGCGATCGCGCCCGCGAACGCTTGACGCAAATCGATAGCGATCTCCGCAAGCGGAAGACCGATGTCGTCGATCGCACGTCGGCGTTCCAGACGGCACGGCATCGGCTGGAGGAAGGCATTTTGGGAATGCTGCGGGCCTCGGCGGGAATGGCGGCGGCATACGGCGAGAAGGAGACGCGCGAACGGGCCAGCGGCGAACTGGCCGAACGGGCGGCCATCGACCGCGCTGCTCGAGACTCACTTCGCGAGGAACTCCGCCAACTCCGCGACGGCTGGCAGGAGAAGCAGAACGCCGCCCACGCGCGGGAACTGGCCGCCCACGACGTGCAGGCTCGCCGCGACGCCGTCGCGGGCCGCATCCGCGACGATTATGGAATTGAATTGGCCGCTCAGGACTCAGGATTCGGGATTCAGGATTCAGGAGAAGAGACATCGGAATCCGCGAACCTGAACCCTGAAACCGGAATCCTGAATCCTCTTTCGGCACAACAAGAAATTGACGACCTCAAGCGGAAGATTGCGCGCCTTGGCAGCGTCAACATGGAAGCCCTGGAGGAGCTCGCCCGCGTCGAGGCCGAATACGGCGGGCTCAAGTCGCAACACGACGACCTCGCCGCCGCCCGGCATTCGCTGCAACAAGTGATCGACACCATCAACACCGATAGCCGCAAGATGTTCACCGACACGCTAACCGCTGTTCGTGGCTACTTCCAGGAACTGTTTCGCAAGCTGTTCGCCGGGGGCCAGGCCGACATCGTGCTCGAAGAGGGCGTCGATGTGCTCGAAAGCGGCATCGACATCACGGCCCGGCCACCGGGCAAGGAACTCCGTTCGCTGTCGCTGCTCTCCGGCGGCGAAAAAACGCTCACGGCCATCGCCCTATTGCTGGCCATCTTCCGCAACAAACCGTCGCCGTTCTGCGTGCTGGACGAGGTGGATGCGGCCCTGGACGAAGCGAACACGACGCGCTTCGCCGGCGTGCTCCGCGAGTTCCTCGACCAGAGCCAGTTCATCGTGGTGACGCACAAGAAGCGAACCATGGCGGCGGCGGACCGACTCTGGGGCGTGACGATGCAGGAGAGCGGCGTCAGCCGGCTACTGCCGATGCGCTTCGAGGACTGGCCGGAAGAAGAAGCCAAGGAAGCGGGCTAAGGTTTCGGTTTATTCTGGAGGACTGACTTTGCGCAATCGTGGGGATATGCATAGTAGCGCGACCAGAGTGTGCTATCGACGAGTGTTGGCGAAGGCATTTAGAAGTTTCGCATTGTATCCGCGCCGAACTCAGACCAAGAGACCTTTTTTCCAACGGAGAGAACAACCCGACGGAAGGTCGGGTTCTAATTGGTTAGAAACTCCTGATTAGGAAAACCACGGAGAAATGGCCCGGCAAATTGCTCCCACAGACAAGACGACTCCAGGTTCCACGTCGTTTGAAG
Organism: Pirellulales bacterium; assembly: GCA_036493275.1. Taxonomy (GTDB): domain Bacteria; phylum Planctomycetota; class Planctomycetia; order Pirellulales; family JACPPG01; genus JACPPG01. The sequence continues at coordinate 2,398 of DASXPZ010000918.1, read as the reverse complement.
CCAGCACGAGAAGCCAACAAGTCCCCATTCCCGATCAGAGTGGTGTCGCAGATCGGCTTTGTAGGCCACGATCGCGAGGACACCGCTCCCCTCTACCCAACGGCGAATATCACTCTCGTGGCGCCCTACCACTTGCCGAAGTGAGAACATGGCCTCGTCTCGATATCGATTATTGCAGCAGGGCAGCAGGGCTGGGCGATTCTCTCGATTGAGCGCGAGTGAAAGGTCCAAGAAGATAATGCCAGGTAAGCCAGAACGAGCAATTTGGTCCGCAGCCCTCTTCGCATGTTTCCGAATTGCGCTTATGTTTTTGATCCTTTTCGCCGCAATCCCATAATTGGAATTCCACAAGCAACACGTCAGATCCGGCTCCTTGAAAACGACCGGCCCTAATTCTGCGCGCCGGCAGATGGCGGCGAGAAAGAGTTCAAGCTGAGTATCCCGTCCGGGGGACAATTCAAGATTCTGCTGTGGATAGATAGGGTCCTTTAGAATCTTGCGGATTCGCTGGGAGAACTCTGAATCCCCAGGCTCAGAATCCAAGTGTTCAAACACAAACCCCATGTACTGGAAGTCCCTCTCGGCTTCCAGGGCTATGTAGAAGTCTTTGTGCCCATACTCGATTGGACCTCGCTCCAAGACCCGCAGCATCTTCATCCAGCGCGATGGATCAGAATACTGCCCTAGACCGAGAGCACGCAACTTCTCGATGACATATTTCGCATTCTCGATGCGATTTCTTTTCAGAAATCTATCGATTGCCATATCTGCGTCCATTGAATGATTCAAAGCGATGCTGGAATTGAGACTGCCTCCAGCATCGAGGTTCACACGACTTGGTGACCCTGTTATTGAAGGGGCTGGAGGAATGGCTCGATGCCTCCGTTCTTGGCACGATCGTTCTTCCTTGATTTGGCTGCCCTGGGTGTCATTTTAGCGTCAAATGATTCAGCGGAGAACATTCTTTTCTAGTCTAGTGGGTTGCCTTCTTCGTACAGTTTTCGCCTTGCGGCGATAGTGGCCACCAAGAGTCCGTTCGGTTGTTCGAATCTCGATTGTAGATCCGCGGAAAAGCCGAATTCTGCCCACGGGCACCGACCCGCAATGTATGCCAGCATTGCATCCACATCGCTCTCCCTTCCCGCCGCTATGGCCTTCAGGTTCTTGCAGTGGAAGGAGAGCTGGTGTGTAACACTCGTGACCAAACCATTCGTCTTATGGGTGATCACTTCTTTATATGCCCAGACCACATCGTCCAGGCGCAGAAGGTCGAAGGAGAAAAGACCGAGGAATATGAGATAATTATCCCCTGCCGACCAACAACCTACTCTGCGCATCGGGCCCGCAGCTTCCTTCTCAGCCTCCTGAGAGATGACGAATGGGTTGCCCCACGCAGCGAGTCGCGCGCTCACGGGGTGACTACCGGTTTCCAGCATTTGCCTACAAACTGGCACGCCCAACCATGTGAATAACGCGAGATATACCAAAACTATGAAGACGGCGAAGTAGGCCTCAAACTTGAACGCGTATTCATCCGAATCAAGCAGGAGTGGGTAGATCCGGGTTCGTCCGCTTGCCGCATCTGTCGGTTCGAACAGTTTGTGTTCCACTTCCGGCGGAAGCTTCGTAAGTTGTCCCGCAACCGAAGTTGCAATACCTTTCTCGCGTTTGACTATGAGGTATTTCCCTCCGACTTCCAGCGCAAAGTACCCTGCGAGTACCTCTTGGATTTTGTCCGATCCGATTTTCCTTCGGACCATTTGGAGGCCAGTGTCCTGTGCCCGCTTGCCGGTGACTCGGACGAAATATTCAGGGGACGTGGCGGGATCTTCTACGGCAGAAAGTTGGGACGGGCCGAACTCGTATGGACCATACCAAACGTTCTTAAAGTAGCGGTGGTGGTACAAAAAGCAGGCACATATGAGACCCGCGAAAAACGCCCACATTGCGAGAGTGCGAGCGCACCGACTTCTTATCACCTTGGAAATCCACATGTCCATGGGTCCCTCATGGGTTCAGCGAAGTTTAGCTCATAAAGTTCATTTCTGTGGTTTTGTGCAGAACCTCAAGATCTCTTGAGGGGCGGCCTGAGCTCCAAGAAGGGGCTGCGGCATTTCGCTTGCGAATTCTTGCCAAGACCCGAAAGCGTCGCTTCGGCAAGAACGGCGGCCTCACCGAGATTCGCTACTGTGGCTTCGGCTTCACGCACGTTCGCCGCGAGGTGTTCGAGGCGGTCCGCGACAAGCTGGCGTTGCCGGTCTGCAATCAGCGGTTCGCGTCGCTGCTGGTGCCGTATTTCGAACCGATGAGCATTCCCGAGGGCGACGGCCGGTGGTCGCTGTCCGAGGATTACGCCTTCTGCGAACGGGCCCGGCAATCAGGGTTCTCGTGGAGGCGG
>DASXPZ010000917.1:0-1640 GCA_036493275.1 Pirellulales bacterium | reverse complement strand
GATTTTGGCCTGGTTCGCGTTCAAAGCCTGAGCCATGACGGCAATCGCCTTACCGGCGTCGGCACAATTGCCGGAACGCCTGCATTTATGTCACCCGAGCAGGCTGCCGATGCGACCGACGTTGACTCGCGTAGCGATATTTACAGTCTCGGCGCCGTGGCGTACTTCCTGTTAATCGGTCGGCCGCCATTTATCCATGCTAATTCTGTAGAGACGATGGCAGCCCACCTTAGTGAGCAGGTTGTATCGCCGCGTCGGCTGAACCCAGAAATACCATGCGACCTCGACGAAGTAATCATGCGCTGTATGGAGAAAGACGCTGGTCGAAGATTTCAAGATCTCGTAGCAGTAGATGACGCCTTGGCTCGCTGCGCCTGTAGCAGCGCTTGGTCCGTGGAGCGGGCTGCCGACTGGTGGCGGGGTCGGACCTTGGCGCCTGCAGAACGCCACGCACACGATGCATGAGCCCGAGTCCGCGCGGCGCCTCGCCATGTGTTATCTGCACTGTTCCCAAAATGGTTTATTCTCGGCACGGCGCACAGAGAGCGGACACCGTTAAAGCCGCGAGGGAGACGCCTATCAGATATTGTTCAAACACGCTCGTTGCAATCAAAAACCGCGTGTCCAGGGTTCGAATTGCTGCGCCGCCATTTTTGCCTCTCAATCGGCCCCTTTGATGGGCCTTCTCATCTTTGATCGGCCCGCGGTGGGCGAGACTGGCGAAACCGGCCGTTTCGCCGAGGCCCCAGCCCCTTGCTGGCGCCGTTGGGCCTTTTCTTGCGCCTTTTTGTACAATTGGCCGTTCGCCGGGCGACATTTCCTTTTGGTCGCCACGGCGCCACGCTTCGGGTCTGTCCTTCGACCTTTCGACCGACCTGGGTTGCGCTCGCGCACGACTCACCTACGGAGAGGATGCAAAAACCATGGATCGTCGAGATTTTCTGCTGGCCGGCGCCGCCGCCGGGTTGGCCCCCTGTTTGCTCAATTCCAGTCTGCTGCAATCGAAATTGTTGGCCGCTCCGCCGCACGTGCGCGCTGGCGAATCCACAACTGCCAAAGACGGCGGCAAGGCCCCCGCCGTTGCTTGCGGGCCGGGTTATGCTTCTCCAGCCGAGGCGATGAAGGCGCCGCGCGAAAAACTGCTGTACACCATCGGCCTGTACGTCGGCAGCGACGACAAGAAGCCTGACTTCCTGGCCACCGTCGACGCCGATCCCGATTCGCCCACTTACTCGAAGGTGATCCATCGCCTGCCGATGCCGTTTGTCGGCGATGAGTTGCACCACTTTGGCTGGAACGCGTGCAGTTCTTGCCACGGCGACGCTGAAGCCGCGGCGCGGCGGTTTCTGATCGTCCCCGGCCAGCGGTCGAGCCGGATCTACGTTGTCGACACGGCCGACCCGCGCGCGCCGAAGATTCACAAAGTCATTTCGCCCGAATCGATCAAACAAAAAACCAAGCTCTCCGCGCCCCACACGGTGCATTGCACGCCCGATGGCCAGATCATGATCTCGATGCTGGGCGACGCCGACGGCAACGCGCCGGGCGGTTTCTTGCTACTCGATGATAAGTTCGAGATCGCCGGCCGCTGGGAGCGCAACGCGCGCGGCATGAAGTTCAATTACGACTTCTGGTACCAG
>DASXPZ010000916.1:0-2783 GCA_036493275.1 Pirellulales bacterium | reverse complement strand
CGGCTCCACGCCCAAATGAAGCGTGGCGTGCGACTGCGGGTCGAGATCCACCAGCGCCACTCTGCGGCCGGCGGCGGCCAGCGCGGCCGACAAATTGACGGCCGTGGTCGTTTTACCAACGCCCCCCTTTTGATTGAGGATTGCGATCGTGCGCATCGGTCGTTCCGTCGACGGTTGGCGGGCTGTAATCCGGTCGGCCAGCAGAAGGCCGACCGGGGGCCAATTATAGGGAGAGGGCTCAGATGGTCCTAGACGAACATCGGGAGCCCAAGCCACGTCCGACGCGGCAACGTCGCACTAAAAAGGTCCTAGAATTAGCTGCGGAGGGCACGGGGACCGGGCACGGTCGGCCCGTTGGTTTCGGACCCCGTTTGCGATACAACAATTCTGCCCCTCTGAGCCATTTGCCCCAAGATGCCATCGCCCCGGTCCGCGGGGACGTCCGCAAAGGTCTGCCAGCATGCGAGTGATTGTCGAACAAGATATGTCGGGAGTCAGCCAGGTCGGCGCCAAGGTCGTCGCCGCCCTGGTCCGCCGGAAGCCAACCTGCGTGCTAGGGCTGGCCACTGGCGGAACTCCCCTGGGGATGTACGCGGAGTTGATCCGTCTGCATCGCGAAGAGGGGCTCGATTTCTCTCGCGTGGTGTCGTTCAATCTCGACGAATATGTCGGGCTGGGCCCGACGCATCCGCAGAGCTATCGCTACTTCATGCAGCAAAACCTGTTCGACCAGATCAACATCGACCCGCGAAACACGCACGTGCCTGACGGTCGAGCGCTCGACTTCGAATCGTACTGCGAGCAGTACGAGAAGATGATCCGCGACGAAGGGGGGATCGACCTGCAAGTCCTCGGCATCGGCAGCGACGGTCACATCGCCTTCAACGAGCCCGGCTCGTCGCTCGGCAGCCGGACGCGCTTGAAGACGTTGACCGAAGAGACGGTCCGCGACAATGCGCGCTTCTTCGGCAGCGAAGAGGCAGTCCCCCGGCTGGCGATCACGATGGGCGTGGGGACGATTCTCGAATCGCGCCAATGCTTGTTGCTGGCGTGCGGCAGCGCCAAGGCCCGCGCCGTCCGCGACACGATCGAAGGTCCCGTCACGGCGCAGGTGACTGGCTCGGCCTTGCAATTCCACCGCGACGTGATCGCGATCCTCGACCACGAGGCGGCCCGCCTGCTCGAACGGCGCGACTACTATCGCCAGGTCGAAGAAGCGCAAGCCCGCCTGCAACCAGGCAACATGACCGGGATTCGATCAAAGCTGTAAAAAACGACTATCGCCAACCTATTGGCTGGCTGCGCCTAGTTTCCGGCGGAATTTGCGGACGCTGTCTTGCACGATCAACGGCAGTTTCGAGCGGAGCAGATTCTTGCCGTCGAACCAGCCCTGCGGCTCGTCGAAGACCAGATGGCATTCGATGAACACGGCTCCGGCCGGCTCGATCAGCTTGGTGACCTTCATATAGCCACCCAAACCCGAATAGGGCGTGGGCTGACCAAGCGTGTTTTTGCCTAGCGCGTCGCGCCTCATCGGTCGCCACGAATTCGGATACTTCGGATCCTTGGCAAAATGCTCGTCGAGCCGAATGGAGCCCAACACCGAGGCGTCGGTCTTTTTCTGATACCCTTGAGCGATGCCGTAGAGCCGCACTCGTTCGAGAATTGGCACATCGATCGCGATGTAGTTCGGATCGGTTTGGCTGGCGCCGTTGGGGGGCAACCCGCGGGCCTTTAATTCTTCGTCCGTTAATGTCCGAGCGCTGGGGGGCGGCGCGTCGGGCCCGGCCCCTTCGCTCTCGCCCGCCAGACTGGTCAGCAGTTCGCTATCGGTCACGGCGTCGAGCGTGCCGTAGGCGACAAAATGAAAATCAATCTGCTGGCCGCGCCGTCCGCCGCCGGCGTCGCCCACGGCGTTGACGTCGAGCACGTAGGGCGAGACGACCGAGTTGCGCACAAAACGATCGAGCGGGTATTTGTCGGCCGCCTTGGCCAGTACGGCCTGCTGCTCTTTAGCCGTCAGGCCGTCAGCCATCAGCGGCTTGGGCAAGCGAACGACCTGGCCTCCGCCGAGTGGCACGCCGCGCGTGATCAGGTCTTCGTAAATATCAGCGCGACCGCGCGCCGTCATCATCAGCAAAAACCACACTGCAAATGGTACGGTTGACATCGGCCAGCCAGCGGCCCGCTGTTGAATTAAGATCCGCCTCATCTTGCTGTCACCTCCTTGTTCCAGCCGATCGCGGCGCGGAGCGCTTGCTCCAACTTGACCACGTCGGTCGCCTCCTTGAATTGGCTGACGGCCAGATTCCGCCACGCTTCGCCGATGGGCGTTTCTTCCCCGGCCGGCAAAGCCACCAGAGCGAACGCCTGCTTGCTCGGTATGCCAAAGTTGAACTGCGACGAGTCGACAACAATCTGCCGGTCCTCTTCGCAGTTCTCCGGCAGCAAGTGGGCCAGCGGCTCGGTCAGGCGCGGCGCGCCCTCTTCGCCCGGCTCGATAATCCACACCAACGTGGACAGCTTGCCGGTCGTGGGCGAAACCAAGATCGCGTGCCGCTGCGTTACGTTTTTATTTTTCTTATCGAGCCGCATGATCGCCGGCGCATCGAAGACCAGCATGGTCGAAGTGCGGGCCACTTGCCGCACGCCATCGAGCGAGGCCTCGCTTTCGGCCAGCGCGTTGCGGTCGACAAATCCAAGCTTCGCCCCCAATTTCTGCTGCGTGGCCCCCGAGATTACGGTCTCTTGATCGCCGATCGGCAGCGCCATCCCGATCGCCA
>DASXPZ010000915.1:0-3850 GCA_036493275.1 Pirellulales bacterium | reverse complement strand
GCTGATTCGCCGTTTGGTAGGTTGCTTCACGAGATAGCGCAGAGCCTTTGGATCACCATCCCACTGTGCGACGTGGACGGGTTTGCGAACGTCCGGGGACTTCGGGAACTGTTTTTTCAAGGCTTCGAGGTCAGCGTCGGTACCGTCTGGGATCACGCCGTGGAGATGGCGAGACCAGCGTTTGCGGTTTTTGCCCTTGACCTCGTCGAGTGACAAGTCGACGGCGCCGATAAACGTCGAGATACCGGCACGACCAATCTTGTCTTTGGTCCTCCTGATGAAACGATCATGGTTGCTCATGAAAGGCTTCCTTTCTTCGCGATCCCGTCAGCGGGGACGATGGTGATGCAAGCGACGTTGGACTTGCTTTTGAGGTAACGGCGCAACGTCTCCGTGAAGAGACGCCGGGCAGCCTCGACACACTCTGGGCACGCCCCCGATTTGCAACGATGCTTGCGACGGCACTCTTCGAGTTTGTCTGCCAAGGCCAACGCTTTGTCGGTGTTCGCTCCCTTTTTACGGAGCCAGTGAACAAGATCTTTGCGTGCCCGGACCAGCTTTTTCCGCTTGGATGACTTACGGCCGTAGCGCCCTTCCTTGATCGCGTCCGAAAAGCTGCTTGGATTGATCGCAGGTTGTTTGCTCATCGCGGCCTCCGAATTGCCTTGGGAGGTAACTGGACAGCCGTGAGAGTGAGAAATTCATCGAGGTCGATTTTCCGATAACGAATTGCTCGTCCGATGCGACAATATGTGGGTTCAAGGCCTCGTAAACGGCGCTTGGCCAGCGTAGAGGTTGAAGATTTGAGATAAGCTGCCGCCTCACGAGGCGTGAGGTAGGTGTCGGTAGTCATGATAGTTTCCGTTGATCAGAAGACCGGATCGCGTCCGGAATGACCAGGATCACAACGGAAACTGTTAGGTAGAAGCGGGTCTTTTAAGCTATTTTTTTTATCTTAGATCCGTCCCGTTTTGGCAGACGCTTTTCGAGTCGAAATATCCTATTAGCCATTGCCGCCCTCGAAATGGGAGGAAGGGCTAGCCGTTCCCGCAATGTTTCCATGAAAACAATGAACGGAGAATGCTGCCCTTCGTCGCTCATCTTGTCAGTGTCTTTGCGGATCTTAAATGGCAACCCATTAGCTTTGCAGATGCGCCTCAGCATGATCGCCAGCGCGGTGAAGAAGAACCCATCTTCCACGTGTTGATCTGGTTCAGCCAATCTTGTGCCAGCGAGATCGCAGTTGGCAATGACAGCATCTAATGAGTCCGCCAGCGACGCCAGAACCGAACCACTACAGTTTTGCTTGATCGATTGCCGAAAAAGTTGAAGATTATCGGCCAAGAAATCAGCCAGCGCCTCGTGGTACCAAATAGACTCTCGAAGTCGTCGCGCTTGGTTCCTGAAGCTTTTGATCTTCTTCCGCGTCTGCACCACGCTCAATGCTTTTTTTTCAACAGGTATCCGTATCATCAGCAATGCGACCACCGAGCCTATTTTTTTTCGCGCGCGTTTAGGGACCTGGTGTCCGAGTGCAGCTTCTAAGACTGCCCAATCTTCGACTGTAAGCTGCCTTGGGGTTTTGAACGCGCCGGGAAACGGGATTCTGGCTATTGCGCGGGGCATCAGCGTCGTCTCTAACTCTGAGTATCGCTGAGTGGCTCCCGAATACCGCGCTGAATTACACGGTGCCGACAACGTGCCGATTCGACCGCAGAAATGGCCGCCGCTCTCCGACACCTCGGACGCTAAAGCTCAAGAGCATCAATAATCTTAGGTTGGTTGCGGGGGTAGGATTTGAACCTACGACCTTCAGGTTATGAGCCTGACGAGCTACCGGGCTGCTCCACCCCGCGGCAAATGCCTGATTTTGCAATGGCTCATGTAGCAAGCCCCCCCTCAGAAGGGAAGTGCGCAGGCCACATATTTCGTCTTAAAATGGGGGACCAGCCTCAATTCCTCGACCGGTCATGCACGCCCTTCTCGAACCAGCCGCGGACGCGACGCCCGCATTGCAGCCCGATGCGGCGATCGGGCCGGCGCTGCGGGCTATTGCCGGGAACGTCCTGGCCAAAGGCCGTCTGGCGCTGACCGACCCCGAGCGCTCCAGCCAAGACGCCGTGCACGATTTCCGCCGCACGATGAAGCAATGGCGCGCGCTCATGCGGCTGCTCCAACCGTTCATCCCCGACGCCGACCGCTGGCGGCGCGAGGCGCGCGAGTATGCCCGTTCGCTGGCCCACGCCCGCGACGGCGCCGCCGCGCTCAATGCATTGGACGGCCTGCTCGACAAAACCCTGCTGGTACTTTCCAAGCGGTCGAGCGCCACGTTGCGCGGCCGCATCGAAGCGCTACGCGGGGACGAGGAACAGGCGGTGCTCACGCCGGAGCTGCGGGACGCGATTTTGACTTGGCTCGATGCCGCGGCAGCGGCTGTCGAACAATGGCCACTCGATCCGTTTGATTTTTCGGCAATCGCAGCGAAGCTTGCCGACAGCTATCGCAACGCGCGGCGGCGCATTCCTGCCGATTGGATGGCAGCCGACCCCGCCGAGCTGCACGCGCTGCGCCAGCGCGTCGTCGAATTGCGCTATCAGATGGAATTGGTCGAGCCGCTGTGGCCGCGCTTCGGGCGGATGTGGACGAACGAAGCCGAACGGCTGCGCGAGCGGCTGGGCCGTTGCCAGGACATCGAAGTGCTCACGCGGTTCACGGGGCCGCATCAGCCCCTGGCACGCTGGCGGTCGCGTCTGACCCCGTCCTGCGCCGAACGCTCCGCCGCGCTGGCGCAGCGCGCCGCCCGCATTGCTCATCGCCTGTTCGCGGAGAGGCCGAAAGCATTTCGCCAGCGGCTCGAAGCGCTTTGGGAGCAAGGGCAGTAATTCGCTCTTCAGTTTGGGACGGCCTGCACTCGCTGTCCGTCACCCTGAGGTGGCCGCCAACGGGTCGGCCCGAAGTGGCCAGCCCGATGACAAGCTCCGCGGCCCTCGAAGGGCGACGGCCCGACAGTGGATCTCTGAAGGCTCGCCATGCCGTCGCCGACGTCGTCCTTCGAGGCTCGCTTTCGCTCGCACCTCAGGATGACGTCGGATTCGAGTCGTTTACGTGTTTCAACTCTGCCGTTGATGGTCATCCGCCCACCGCCGTGCGCGTGCTCAGCCCAAGATAGATTTCCCCCACTTGTTCGTCGCGCTGCAATTGCGCGGCCGGACCTTCCAAGGCGACGCGGCCGGTTTGCAGCACATAGCCGTAATCGGCGATTCCGAGCGCGAGCGGAATCGACTGTTCGGCGAGCAGCAGCGTCAGCCCCTGCCGGTGCAGCTCCTTGAGCGTGTCGTAAAGCGTTTCGACGATCGTCGGGGCAAGACCAAGGCTCGGCTCGTCGAGCATCAGCAATTGCGGCTCGCTCATCAGGGCGCGGCCGAGCGCCAGCATCTGCCGCTCGCCGCCCGAGAGCGTCCCGGCAGATTGGCGCCGCCGCTCGGCAAGCCGCGGAAACAGCGTATAAACGCGTTCGAACAATGCATCGATACGGCTGCGGTCGTGCAGCGCAGTCGCGCCGAGCCGCAGATTCTGCTCCACCGTCTGGCCGACGAAAAGCCGCCAGCCTTCCGGCGAGAGCGCCAGTCCCTTGCGGACGATCGCATAGGCGGCCTGCCCGGAAATTTCTTCGCCTTGCCAAACAATCCGGCCGCGCGAGCAACGCACAAGGCCGGCAATGGCATTGAGCGTGGTGGTCTTGCCGGCGCCGTTGGAGCCGAGCAAGGCGACGATCTGGCCGCGCGCAACCCGCAACGAAACGTCGCCGACGCCGACGAGGTCGCCGTAGCGCACTTCGATATGCTCGACC
>DASXPZ010000914.1:0-7078 GCA_036493275.1 Pirellulales bacterium | reverse complement strand
GGTTAAAACTGAAAGTAAATAAATGGCGAAGACGCGCCCGGCATAAACATCAGCGTCCCCCAGATCAGGATCGTATACAAGATCCATCGCGCCCAGCGCGGCGTCCAGGGAAGGACCAGTGGATGCTCATGCCTGCGCTGGATCCATTCCACCAGCAGAAAAGCGGGAAGAATCAAATTCAACCGCCGCCCCACCACGATGTGCTCCCAGGCGGAGCTGTTGGTGAGATCGAAGGCGATCTTTTGGATGATCGTGGCGGAGTCGGACAAGGTTTGCGCTCGGAAGAATATCCAGGTAAAGCCGATGAACACGAACGTGAGGAGAATCTTCCCCACAGTCCAGAGACCAGGCCAAAGCGATTCGCCGCCTGGTGTGTCGGTTGGTTTCAAATGATGGCGGGTCCCTCTCAGCACGGCCGGAAGCAAGGCCAGGCCGTTTAAGAACCCCCAGATGATGAAATTCCACGAGGCCCCGTGCCACAGTCCGCTAAGGACGAAGGTGAGCATGATATTCCGAGTTCGCAACAGCGGCCCGACCTTGCTCCCTCCGAGCGGAAAAAAGATGTAATCTCGGAACCAGGTGGAGAGCGAAATGTGCCAGCGTCGCCAGAACTCGGTAACGTCCTGCGAAAAATAGGGGTAAGCAAAGTTGCGCATGAGTTCGAAGCCGAACAGCCGCGCCGTGCCCGTGGCGATGTCGGAGTAAGCGGAAAAGTCGCAATAGATCTGCAAAGCAAAGCAGAACGTGGCGAACGCCAATTGCAGCCCATTATGCGCAGCGACGTCGCCGTAGCAGAGGTCAACGGTCAGGGCGAAGTTATCAGCCAGCAGCAGCTTTTTGACGACCCCCCAGATGATTTGCCGGCAGCCGGAGCGGGCCTGGTCGAGATCGAACGTTCGCGGCACGCCGAATTGCGGCAGGAAGTGAGTCGCCCTCTCGATCGGACCGGCAACCAACTGCGGAAAGAAGCTGACGTAGGCCAGGTAGTCGATCAGGTTGCGCGAGGCGCGCATTTTGCGAAAATAGACGTCGAACGCGTAACTCATCGTTTGAAACGTATAAAAGCTGATCCCGACTGGAAGCGTGACCTGGATCGTGAATTCGCTCATGGGAATTCCGGCCGCGGCGGCCACGGCGCGGATATTATCGGAGAAGAAATTCGCATATTTGAAGAAGCCCAGCATGCCAAAATTGACGACGCAACTCAGCGACAGAATAAATCGCCGCACGCGGGTCGTTTCGGAGTTTTCGATGCCGATGGCGGCCACGTAATCGACGAGGCTCGAGATCGCCATCAAAAAGCAGAAACGCCAATCCCACCACCCGTAAAAGAAGTAACTTGCCGCTGCCAGCCACAAGTTCTGGTGCGTGCGATTGCGCAGCAGCCAGTAAACGGCAAACACCGTCGGCAAGAACAACAAATACGTGAGCGATGTGAACGTCATGGAGATCTATCGAGCCAGATTGGGCTGGCTGGGGTTCCTAAGAATAGCACTCCTGAAGCGCGGGGAAGAGGCCCTGACTCACGTCTGAGAGACGGCTCTCGATTCAGAAGGCCTGATAGAGAACGACCGTTCCTTGACTATTGTAAAGCAGCGCCGGCACGGTGAGAAAAATCGTCACCAGCACGACGAACAACAGCATCTGCGCCGGATGGCGGCGACCGTAGTCATCGAGTTTTTGCAACCAGCTCATTACATCTCCTTAGAAGGCCGCGCGGGCCCGGTGTTTCGGGCCGCGTTAGGCGCCCGTGATCACGGCGTTGATGGCACGGAGAGTCTTGGCCATGTCGACGGGAAAAAACAGATAGGTCAGGCAGGCGAAATTGAGATTCACGACGATCGCCGCCAGGCGAATCTTGGGGGACTTCAGATAGGCTTTGTGCCCTTGCCGACCGCGGGCGCGGAGGATCGCCAGCTCCCACAGCTTCACCGCGCCGACGCCGATGCCATTGAGAGCGCCGAACACGACCCAGTTGAGCGTCGAGCCGTGCCACACACCCGCCAGGAACAGGGCCACGAACATGAACACGATCGACAGCGGCTCGGCCAAAGTCGGCGTCCGTTCGACCGCTCCTTTGTAAAGCGGCATGAAGAGGTAATCGCGAATCCAGTGGCTGAGCGTGCGGTGAAAGCGGTTCCAATAATCGATCATGTTGCGCGCCAGGTAGGGCTGGTCGAAATTCTCCGGCATCCGAATCCCGAACAACCGCGCCCCGCCGATCACGATATCGCAATAGCCTGAAAAGTTGAAATAGAGGTAGGCCGGAAACGAATAGAACATCACGGCAAAGTAAAACAACCTGCGCGGCAGCGAAAATTGCACCAGAAAACCGCGGTTGATCTGATCCAACGTCGACAGCGAAAGCTCGTACACGTAGAAACAGACGCCGCCGATGGCCGCCAGCTTCAGCACTCCCCAGTTGATCCGCAGAATCGCCTTCAGCAGCTCGTGCCGATCGGCAATCAGCGGCTGCGGGTTTTGCCAGAACTCGTGGAAATCCTGGAACCGCTGGATGGGGCCCGACAAGATTCCGAACAGGTTGAGCTGATAATTCAGATAAGCGCAGAGGGTCCCCCCCTCGATCTGCTCTTGCATGGCGTCGACTATGAAATGGATCTGCCGGAAGAGCATATAGCTCAGTCCGATGATGCCGATCGGATGCTTGACCAGCGACATCGGCAGCGCCCATTGCACGACGTCGTACTTTTTGAGCACCAGAAACGCCGCGACCAAGGCCAGCAGATAGCCGGAGAGGAGCAGCATGCTCGGGAATCGCTGGAGAACCCGCGCGACGACGTAGCCGCTAAGCAAAAAGACGGCCAGCGCGACGGCCGACTGCCAATTAGGGAGCAACAGCGCCAGGGCGAAGGCGTTGGCCGCCGAGAGGCCGAGCAGCTTCAGCCCCCGCCCGGGGAGATGAAAGAAAATGGCGCCGCAGACCAGCAACAGGAAGATGAACTCGACGCTGGAGACGCTCATCCAGCCTTCCCTAGCTTCTTGGCGATCAGGCGCAGCAGGCCGCCGACGTTCTGATCTTCGTCCTTCATCCGGGAAATTTCGGCCATGGCGAACTTGACTTTAAAATGCTTTTCGAGCGCCACGATCAGGTTGATGTGCGCGGTGGAGTCCCAGCCATCGACGTCGTCGGCCGTCATGTCGTCGCGCAGCACGATCTCGTCGTCGCCGAACACGTCGCGGAACACCTGCTGCGATTCTGAGCGAATCTCGTCCACTTAAGGGGCCTCTTCCTGAATGAAAACGGGCCAGGGTTCGGCCGTGGCGACCTCGAGACGCCAGCGCGTGCGGCCGTCGTCTTCGGAGAACTTCGTCAAACCCAGGTTTTGATAATGGTCTTTCACGATCACGTTTTTCGCCGTGGGGATATATTCTCCCACGATTTGCCGCAGCCCGCGCTCGCGCGCGATTTCGACCAGCTTATTCCGCAGCAGGCTCTCGACGCCGCGCTTCAGCACCCGGCAGCTCATCAGCCAGGTGTCGATCGCCAGCGTCTCCTGATCGGCGCGGGCCAAGAGCACGCTAATCAGTCCATTGTCGCCGAATTTGTCGACCAGCGACACCGTGCGGGTAACCCACTGCGGATCGTCGACGATCGCCTGGACTTCGGCCGTCGAACGGCGACGCGTGGTCAGATTGAATTGGTTCGATTTATTGATCAGTTGCGCGCTGCGCTCCAGCGTGGTCGCGTCGATTGGGGCCACGCGGGCCACCATCGCCAGCGACTTGAGAAAATCGTCGATGTTGGTCGCCGTTTCTTCCTGCATCTGGCGCTGCGCGTTCGCCTGGTAGAACTCGGTCCGCTTCAAATCCTCGCTGCTAAGCGACACCACCTGAAACGCGCGCAGGTTCTCGATCGCCGCGATGTAGCCGGCTGGATCTTCCGGCAATTCTGGAACCATGACGTCCGGGGCAAGCTGTCGGACCAAGGCTCGCTCGACCGGGTTGTCGTCGACGAATACGATCGAGTCGCGGCCGATATTCAGCGCCATTGCGATGCGGCGGAGGTTGTCGGCTTTCGGCTCCCAGTTGGCTACGAAGCAGGAGACGTCCTCTAAGCGGAGCGCCATTTCGCGGTGCTTCTCGAAGACCTCTTTGGCCACTGGCTCTTCGTTCTTACTACACACGGCCAAGATGACGCCGCGGTCTTTCAGGCTTTTGACGTAACGCTGGAACGCAAGAAACGATTCCCCCTCCGGATTCCCCTGCCCAAGGCGGATGCCCCCTAGGCCGTCGTCGCCGATGACGCCGCCCCAGAGGGTATTGTCGAGATCGAGCGCCAGGCACTTTTTGCTGAGCCCTTGCAGCGCCACGATCAACGAGGCCACGCTCTGCCCATATTCGACCAGGCATTCCGGATCGCAGGGGATCTTGGCGTGGTGAAAGAAGCGTTCGTCCCCCCAGCGGGCGCGGCCGATCTGGGCGGAGAGTTCGTCGAGGTCATGGATCGTGACAAAAGGAGGCGCACGGTCCTGGAACGCCTGATTCACCGCGGCGCTGTAGCGGCGGAGGCTGGTCGGATGCCGCAATTCGTAGTTGCCGAGTTGCCGCCAGGCGGGCGCGTCGAAATTGTTCTGCACGATCTGGCAGCCCAACCGCTGGTAGGCTGCGTTCCACAAATTCAACCAGCGATCGACTTCGGCCTCGACGAGTTGCTGCGCGGCGGCGGGATCGCTGTGCAATTCGGGCGCGCCTCCGAGATCGCGCCAACTAGTGGCCAGAAACATGACCTGCGGCCGGAATTCGTAAAGGGTCGACGTCGGATCGAGGATTTCCTGCCGAAAAACGCCATAATCGGCTTCGTAAACTTCGGCCACGATTCCGGCTGAGAAAAGGCTCAGCTCGATCATCGAGATCAACTGCCCGGTCGTAAAGCTCCCCAGCACCGCCAGCCGCAACGGGCCGCCGAGCTTCGGCTGATCCTTGAGGCTTTTGTAAACTCGGTGAAGCGATTGGGCCGAAGTGTAATCGAGCCCGGGCGAGATCGCCTTGCGGAGCGCGGCGGTGGCGCTTACATAGTCGCCGGCCTGGACCGCGCTCTTCAGTCGCTTGATCAGAGCGGCCAGCGCGGGCTTCTTTTGCGCAGCGTCGGCCGTGGCATAGGTCTCGAGCAGGTCATCGAGCGTGGGCTGTGTCATGCGAACTTATCGAATGGCCGAACGAAAACGGCGCGGAAAAATCCGCTTACTTCTTTCCAACCAGCGTGATCGATAACAGGCGCGAAACGACGCGACCGCGCGCCAGCTTGGCGCGCAATCCCGCGGGAAGTGCGTTCAAAAAACCTTCCAGCGACAGGATCGCGAACATCGGCACGCGCGCGGCAAACGTCTTGACCGACACGTAGAACGAAACCTTCGAAAATCCCACTTTTTTGAACAGCCTGCGGAGCTCGGTGACCGTGTATTCCTTCAGATGAAACCCGGTCGCCACCGGATCGAATCCGGCCGAAATATCGTGCGGTCCGCTGA
Source organism: Pirellulales bacterium (assembly GCA_036493275.1). Lineage (GTDB taxonomy): Bacteria > Planctomycetota > Planctomycetia > Pirellulales > JACPPG01 > JACPPG01. The sequence continues at coordinate 1,592 of DASXPZ010000914.1, read as the reverse complement.
GCCGATTGGGGGTAATGCAGACGTAAACTCCGCCTGGCGCCAGGGCCCGATAGATGTTTTGCAACTGCTCCGCCGCGTCATCAGGATGGAGATGTTCCATCAACTGGTTGCTGTAGGCGACTTGCACGCTGTCCGGAGGCGCGGGAATGCTCGAACCATCGGAGAGGACGAGTTTAAAATTCGCCGGCGCGGTGAACCCCTTGGTGATTTCGTCCGAGACGTCGACCGCGGTGACCTGTTTGGCGTGTTTGGTCATCTCGAGCGCGAACGAACAATCGCCAGGACCGACTTCGAGGAACGTGTCGCTCGGTTTGACGAACCGCTTGGCAAATTCGTATTGTCGCCGAACCGCGCGGGCTTTGGCTTCCGGCGACGCCTTTTGCATCAGTTGCGGATGCGTCGGAACCCGGCGAAGCATCTCGTCGTAGACTTCGCCGAACAGCGTGCGGCGCTGTTCCTTGGTGGCGCTTCGCAGCCGATTGGCCAATTCCTTCTCGATCTCATAATGCTCGCGCAATTGCTCCAGCGTTCTTTGATCCGCCATCTGCGTAACTTTCTGCGAGTGGGAAGTCCCGTATGGGGACCGCGAGTTTTCCGCCAGCGGAGTCCGCGGCGTGGCGCCGTCGCGCGATTGCCGGCTCTTCGAACTACGGCCGTCTGAGCGGACCCGTCATTTTAACTTAGCTTTTTCCGCGGCGGGAGAGCGCGGCCGCCCGTTGAGCATTAGACCGGATACGGGGTCGACGGCGCCTGAAAGGCGTTGATCAGTTCGGCGACTTCGGAACCGCCGCCGAAGTCGTCCAACAACCGAAAGCGATCTCCCTCTTTCTGCCAGATCGAGCCTGTTTCGACTTCTTGCGCCTCGGCCTTGTTTCTCGACACGGCCAATAGTCCACCGTCGACCAGGTAGGCGTGCAAATGGCCCGCGGCGGCAAGAATCTGGTCGGGTGAGAAGTAGGCCCGATTCAGGACATTCGACGCCCGCGCCACGCCGACGCGATTTACCAGGTCCGGCTTGCGTTCCAGTACGCTCCATTCCGCGACCGTGATTCCCCGATCGGCCGTTACGCGAGGGTTTACCAGCGAATAGGAGGCGGAGAGCCGCATCGATTTGCGAAAACGGGCTCGACCAAGATAAAAGCGCCCTAGAACTCTCGACAGAGGATTGCGAGTGCTGTTGAGGCTCGAAAGTTGCAAGCCGAACGGACCGACGCGAACCATGATCGGCGCGCCGTCCGCCATGCGATACTCGACAACGCCGGCCCGCGCGTAGCGCAGCAACCGGACATACAGGTCGATCATGCACGCACTGACTTCGACGTTCAGCTCGGATCGCAGCAGCTCGACAAGGTCTTGCGTTGTGACGCCGTCGGAGCCTCCCACGTCGAGCAGAAAGATCTTCTGCGGCGCCAAGTCTTGCAGTCGCTGGCATAGCACGCGATTCGTCACGCTCAGGCGGTTGGGATACGTTAACTTCCAGACGTGCCCGATACGAATGCTGCTGACGAACGCACTGAACTCTTGCGACAGTTTGCCGCCGTCGGACTTTTGCTGCGCCAGCAAGTGGGCAATTTGCGGCATTCGTTCGGGAT
>DASXPZ010000913.1:0-1666 GCA_036493275.1 Pirellulales bacterium | reverse complement strand
CCGAGTGAATCGGCCAGCTTCACAATTTCCAGGTCAGGGTAAATCGGCGCCTCGGAGAACAACTGTTGCTTGAGCGAATCGAGGCCCGCTTCGCCATATTCGCGCAGCCGCTCCGCGTTCGGCTTGGTCGATTCATCCGAGAGCCGCAACAGGCCGCGGGCAATGGTGAACAGCTCGGTGTTGAAAGCCCGCCCGACTTCGAGGAGTTGATATTCGGAGTAGATCGGCCTGAGGACGTCGATGCTCTTGGCCACCTGGTCCCAGGCGTCGCCGTATTCTTTCTTCAGCTTGGGGTCTTTGTTCACTGCGTCGCGCAGCTCGTTCTCTTGTTTTTGCTTGGCCTCGATGATCTTCGGATCTTGCAGACCGGCCAAGCCTCCCAGGCGCGCCTTGCGGCTGTTCTGATAGCCGAACAGTTCATCCTGGGCGCGACGAAGATACTCGATTCCCTTTTCGGCGTAGATTCGCAACGTTACCTCGCGGCGGCGGATCATGTCGAGCGTCGCCGGGAACGCGACGTCGCGCAAAAACTCGAGGTGCTTCATCGTGTCCAGCCGGTTGGTCCGACCGGGATGACCCGAGACGAAGATCAGCTCGCCGTCTTTCGCGCCCGCCTTGCTCCATTTCAGGTAATCTTCGACCTTGGCCGGCTTGCCGTCTTCGTAAACGCGGAAGAAGCAAACGTCGAGATCGTAGCGCGGATATTCGAAATTGTCCGGATCACCGCCGAAGAACGCGATGTCCTTCTCCGGGGCAAAGACCAGGCGGACATCGGTGTATTTCTTGTAGCGATAGAGATGGTACTTGCCGCCGTGATAGAGCGTGACGACGTCGCTCCGCAGGCCGGTCTTGTCAAACGATTCTTTCTCGATCGTGTTCATCACCGCCAGCCGCTGCTTGCGGGCTTCGCCCGGATCGATCCCTTCCTTCACCGCCGCTTTGACCCGATCGGTGACGTCTTCGATGCCCACCAAGACGTTTAGCTCCAGATCGACGCACTTGACTTCTTCTTCGCGCGTGCGGGCGTGAAAGCCGATCTTGATCAGGTCCTTTTCGGGCGTGCTCAATTTTTGCAGGCAGTCCGCGCCGACGTGATGGTTGGTCATCACCAGTCCGTCTTTCGAGACGAACGAGCCGGAGCCGCCGCTGTTGAAGCGGACCGACGATTGCCGCACGTGCTTCAGCCATTCGGCCGAGGGCTCGAAGCCGTACTTCTCCTTGAGCGCCTTATCTGGCGGATTGGTGAACAGCCACATTCCCTCGTCAGCTTGCAACGATTCAGCCGCGGCGAAACTCATGAACAAGACTCCCAGAAGGGTGACGCAAAATCGGCGGCGCAACATGGTGACTTATCTCGAAGGGTGTACGGTTAAGACCAGTTTTTAGCGAGTCTTGGCAGGCTTGGCAGGTGCCGCGGCGGTCGCGTTACGAAACAACAGCCCAAAGCCCGTCAGGGCCAACAGCAGAATCAAAGCACTGAACGCGACGACCGAAGGCCAATTGCTGTCGACCCAACCTTGCGGCATAAACCGCGCCAGGCTGATCGCATCGAGCCAAGAGGGAACGAAGCCAAAAAACGCCACGATGACCCCCGCGATTGCGCCGCCGGCAATGTAGCCGGAACTGAGCAAGACGCCTGGACTCATGTCGGCCTCCGCTTCGGACT
>DASXPZ010000912.1:0-9321 GCA_036493275.1 Pirellulales bacterium | reverse complement strand
CCCGTGCTCGGGTCGTCCCAGGTGGCCAGCCGCGGAGCGTCGGCCGGCGCGGGGGCGTCAGTCAAGGCGCCCAAACGCGTCCAATGGGCGAGCTGGTTCTCGGCGCCGTCCGCATAGGCAAAGTCGCGGTTCAAGTTCCGCGCCTTGGGACCGATCGGCAAGAGCGCCTCGCCGAGCTTATGGCATCCTTTGCACTGATTGGAGTTGGGAATAATGTAGTTGTTGGTCCGCTCGACACCGTCGGCCTGGATCCAACGAACGTCGACCGTGCCCCCCGCCACGTCGAGCACCGCGTCTGTCTGCGCGTCGTTCCAGATGTAGGGGTAGCCAATCCAACCATCGGTTTCGTGGCGCAAGATGCGCGTTTCGAGCAGCCGACGTCCCTTGCCGGGATCGCGGGCGTCGACCGGGTAGGCAAACGTCTTGGAGATGACCGTGCCGACCGGAAAATCGAACGCCTCGTTGGCGCTGTACTTCGCGCTTTGGCCGGCCGGCAACTTCACGAACCGGTATTTGTTCGTGTAGTCCGAAAACAGAGCCGAGTTCAAATCGTAGGGGATCACCCCGGCTGCTGGCTCTTGCGACGCGCCATTGCCGACAAACAGCCCATACTCAGAGAGCTTTTGCGGCGGGGCGCTCGCTTCGGGCTGCGGTGGGGCGCTCCCACCGCAGCCGACGACCGATAGCGAATTCAGAATCAGCCCCGTCGCGAGCGCGACGGAGCGTCTCGAAAGGTTCATACCAAAACTGTGTGACAAGGCAGGCTCACTTCGCGCCGGCAATGGTGACCGGTGCAAGCGACTTCAGGTCGACTTCGAATGGCTTCAAATCGCGGCTGGGCTTTTTGTTCGACAACACGGCCGCAGCCAAGCCCGGACGATCGAAATTGACGAAATCGGCGTCGCCGTTGTTGCGAATGCTCAGCCCCAACTCGACCGGCAACTGATTGTCGACCATCTTCGCCGGGTTGCGATAACCGTCGTACATGATGTCCGGGAAGGGCGCGCCGAGAATCTTGCCCAGGTCTTTGCCCAACTGCCCGCGCGGCGTGGCGCCGTTATCGACAAACTTGTTGTCGTGGATCGAGATCGCCTCGCAGTACGGATCGTAATCCTTGTCCTTGATATCGTTCTCGGTGATCAAGTAGCTGCAGACCAAGACTCCGGTGCTGTCGTTGTTTTCGATCTGGTTATCGAAGACCTCGACCTCGTCGTTGGCCATGATCATCATGCCGGTGCCGGGCGGCACGTTGGCCACGATGTTCTTGGGCGGGGCGAAGTTGTCGTGGTTGTTCTTGATGACCTGATTCTTGAAGACACGGCAAGCGCGGCCGTCCTTCGCGGGGAGATCCGGCAGCGAGAAGACCAAAATGCCCCCGGTGTTGTCGGTGGCGATGTTTTCATAGACGTCGGCGTTGATCGAGTTTTCGATCTCGATGCCGGCCACATTCTGCTCGACCTTGTTCTTGCGGACGATGATATTTTTCGACTGGCCGACGTAAATCCCCGCGTCCGAGGCGCCCTTGACCACCGAGTTCTCAATCAACACGTCCTCGCACATGACCGGGTAGATGCCGTAGGCGCCGTTTTCCGCCTTGGGTCCGCCGGTCCATTCCGCGCGCACGTTATCGAAGACCACGCCCTTGGTGTTTTGCACCTTGATGGCGTCGCCTTTGCAATCCTCGACGGCCAGGTTCTCGATGCGGAAGTTTTCTTTGCTGGTGACGCGGATCCCTTCGCCGCCGGTCCCTTGCTGTTGGTTTGCGAAGCTGAGCGTGGTCTTGTCGGGGCCCTTACCGCGAATCGTAATGCCGCTGGTGTCTTCGAGCGACAAAGTGGAATTGAACTCGAACTTACCTTCGCCGAATTCAATCACCTGGCCCGGCTTGGCGTTGATCAGCGCGGTTTGCGCCTTCTTCTGGGCATCGGGCCCAGCCGTGATCTCGATCGTGGTGGGGCTGGACTTCGACGCGCTCGGCGTCGACGTGGCGGGGCGGCTGTTGCAACCGATCGCGGCGGCCAAACCGGCGCCAGCAATCGCTGCGAGAGAGAAGTAAGAACGCACGGGGGATCTCCTTGACCGAGACGGGGGAAGACTTCGGGTCATCGCCAGGGGAAATCGGCCGCCGCCACTTGCCGCCGACCCCCCAACTCGGCGCCCACGGCCAACCGAGGACGCCTTCGTCATTATAGGTATTCGAGCGGCGCGCGTAAAACGCCCCTTCTGGTCCCATTTTTCGGCGCGGGCCGGCCGACGCCGTTGACGGCCATCCGCAGCTAGCAGCCAGTTTCGTCCGTGAATTCGTCGATCAAGGAGCCCAAAAAACGCCGATTTCTCCGGTTAGCGCGATTGAACAAAATTGTTCGATTCTATCGGTTCTGCGGGCCGATAACCCTTTAGACGACGCTCAAAAGGGGGCGTTGCAACGGGAGCAGGCGACGGAGCCCGCCGGCCCACTCTCCGGAGCGGGATTTCTTCCCAGAAGTCAAAACATTTCGCCGGCGCTGGCCCCCGGGCAAAACAGGAAACAAACGTCTATGAAACGCTGCATGCTAGCCCTGATGTTGGGCCTGCTGGTTAGCTCCAGCTCAGGCTGCTGCCTGTTCGACAAGATCTTTGGCCACGGCGTCTGCAATAGCTGTTGCGGAACTTGCGGTCCGTACCCCGGCTGCGGACCGGCCGGCTGCGGTCCCGGCGGCTGCGCCCCAGGTCAATGCTCGGGCGGCCCCGCTTGCGCAGGAGGTTGCTGCTGCTGCAACGACGGTGGCGCCACCGAAGGCATGGACGATGGTTCTGCCTTCGCGGGACCGCCGACCGGGGCTGTGACGTATCCCTACTACACAACCCGCGGACCTCGCGACTTTCTAGCGAAGAGCCCGCGCGGGATCGGACCGAACTAAGCCCTGCTTCGGTTGACGCGAAGCCGCGAGGCGGCGCGAGTTTAAACCATTGCGCCCTCCGTCTCGACTCGGGACGGAGGGTGTTTTTGTTGAGCGAAGGAGCGCGCTCACTGTCGCCGCCAGAGCGAGTCGTCGTAGACGTGGCTTCAACTGCGCGGGGCACGGCCTGGCAGGTTATACTCTTCGCCAGGAGCTCGCATGCTGTTCACGCCCAAAACTATCGGGATCATTCTCGCCCTGTTGGTAGCCTTCGTCGCGGCGCTCCACTTCGAAGGGCGAATGCTTTGGGGCAAGGCGGGCATAGGCCTGTGGAGCGAAGCCTGGACGAATACCACGTCGCAGAACCTACTTGATCCCTATTCCCTTTCGCATTTTCTCCACGGCGTGATCTTCTTCTGGTTTCTGCGCGGCGTGGCGCCCAGGGCGCCGCTGCACGGCCGCTTGGTCGCCGCCGTGGCGCTGGAGATGGCCTGGGAATTGCTCGAAAACTCGCCGATGATCATCGAGCGCTATCGCCAGGGGACCGCCTCGCTCGACTACTCGGGCGATACCATCCTCAATTCGCTCGGCGACACACTCTCGATGACGTTGGGCTTTTGCTTCGCCTCGCGTTTCAACTGGAAGGCGTCGGTCGCGATCTTTATCGCCTTCGAACTGCTAGGACTGTATCTTGCCCGCGACAATCTGACGCTCAACGTGATCATGCTGATCCGTCCATTGGACGCGATCAAGAACTGGCAACTGGCGCGCTAGTCGGGCCGCGGCGTTGCGCGCTGCGCCTATTTATCCCCTTCGCGCACCCAGGCCTCGTTGCAGACGACGGATTTCATTGTCTTTCCGGCGTCCTTCCCCTTTTCGTCCTTGGCGAAGTAGCTGTAGACGAAGTGAAGCGCGCCGTCGGCGCCTTGGATCACGGCCGGGTAGTGATACGAGCCCTTTTCTTGTTTTTCCAAGTGACGCGTGATGGGCCACGTGCGCCCCTCGTCTTCCGAAATCGAGACCGCCAGGCTGTTTCGCCCGCGCTCCTGGTCGTTATAGACGAGCAGCCAATGGCCATTGGCCAAACGCAATCCGTCGATGCCAGCGCCGGGATTCGGCAGGTCGATCTGGCCGACCGGTCCCCAGGTGACGCCGTCGTCTTTCGACTCGCTGACACGAATTTTCTTCACCGGCCCGTTTTCACGCATGTACGCCACCAGCGAGCCATCGTTGCGGCGTAAAACAGTCGGCTGAATATTGCCGAAGCCGCAAATCGGTTCGCTGGCCCGCCAGGTCTTGCCTTCGTCATCGCTGATCGCCATTAACGACACCGAGTACGTGTCGGTATAGAGGGGCAACAAGATCCGCCCGCTCGGCAGCACCGTCGGCTTGCAGCGAGTTTGCCAGCCTAAGCGGTCGTACATTCTTTGTTTCAGCTTGCCGCGAAAAGTGGCGACGACTGCCTTCTCTTTCAAGCCAGGGTCCTTCGTCTTGGCTTCGAGATCGTCGAGCGTCTTGGTCATCTTTTCTTCGAAGCGCAACGGCGCGAGCGGAATCGGAGCTTGCCAGTCCCACTTGGGCGCACCGTCTTTTTCATAGTCGCTTGAGACCAAATACTCGGTCAGACACGATTCCCAACTGTTCGCCAGGATCAGCGGCCAGAAAAGCCACAGCCGTTTGTTCTTGTCGATCATCATGGCTGTGTTGCCGTCGGGAAAACCGGGCGTGTCGACCATCAAGAAGGGTTCGCTCCACGTTGTGGCGCCCTTTCTCTGACGAGCACCATAGACCGCCACGTCGTTGGCTTCTTTCTCTCCCGATCCCCGATACCAGCTCACCAGGACGTCTCCGTTCGGGCATTCGACGATCCCTGGAGCGTGGTTGTGCTGCGGATGAAGCGGAAAGACGAACGATTCGCGATAGATCGGCTTCTCATCCGCCATCGCCTGGCTGGCGGTGAGCAAATGAAGTGATAGCACCATGAAGAAGGAAAGGAAGACGCGGAGCGGTCGCGAGGTGAAGCTCGCCAAGACATTCGATTTCATAACCATGGGATCCGAGTGGTAGAAGCGGGGCGCGCGGCAAAACTATCGCGAGGATCGTAGTCTGTTCGCACGAGGCGCGGGTGTCAAATTGTGCCCCGGTACTGCAGGCGAACTGCAACAGGCTCTGGTCGCGGTCCCACAACGGCCACGGCCGGGCCGCCGCAAAAAAAGTTGGCCCCAGACCAGACGATTCTGGTCCGAAAGATAACCGACAATCCGGGCGCGCTATGACATGCAGTTGTCACCCCCTGGCGCCAATAATCCCCCACACGGAGGCAGGTTACACACCCGGCAATGCCCTGGCCGGGAACTTCAGTGGGACTTCGATGTTTTCTCACACGTCAGGAGGACAAAAGCCATGAAACGTCGCAAAGGAACCGGCGACGAGCGCGTCGTAAACCGCGCCGCAAAACAACCGGGCGCCAAATTGGCCTATCCGAAACGATGCAAACCAACCAGGCCCGTTCGCGTCGGCTCCCACTAACGAAGTGGTTGCGCGAAAGTAAACACGGGGACCCTGCTTCGCGCGAGCGCGCTTTTGCTCAAAAAGGCGCCGCCGTTGCGGATCCTCTCGCGGGCTTACTTTTTGGCCGCCGGCTCGGATTTCAGCTTTTCGATCAGGAATTGAACAACTTTTTCCCGCTGCTTCATCTGGTCGCGCTTCCCTTCATCGTCTGACAGAACCAACAGGCATTCCACCCCCTTCTCTTTGCATCGTTCGGCGATCAAACTGGAATGCTTGGGATGATGGACGTAGTGGCTCTGGTTGATGAATTTCCCGTCCCCCATCGCGCTGGCCACGGCCACCGGGGGATCGTCTTTGCCGATCAGCCCGATCATGCTGCAATCTTTCATGACCTTGTCGGCCGCGTCGGTCTTCGACTGTTCGTCGGATTGAAATCCATAGAAGGACAGCCATTCGCTGGTCGGGCGTTCGAATTCGCAGGGTCCCAGGAAATCCCGCCACTCGCGAAAGTCGTAAGAGAATTGTCCGTCCAAAGATCCAGCGGCCGCAAGTCGCGACGATTGCCGCAGCACGGGATCGGTCGCCTGCGGATCGGCCAGGTCATCGTGGAAGGCCAACCAGAGACTGGTTCCAGCGCCAGCCGAGCTGCCGAACGACGCAATCCGGTCGGGATCGATATTCCATTCTTTCGCCCGACTGCGAATCGTCTGCACGGCGCGGGCAGCGTCGCGCAGAATTTCCTGAATATTTGCGTGCTCGCGAAAGCGATAGTTGAGCGACGCGAACGAAACGCCCGACGCCAGGCATTGGGCCACCGCGGGATTGTTGCGAGCCCAGCGCTTGTCGCCAGTCACGAATCCCCCGCCGTGAATGAAGATCAAGAGCGGCGTCGGCTTGTCCGACTTCGCCAACCAGAGATCGAAGACGTTTCGCTCATGCGGGCCGTACGAGACATTCTCGAAGGTCGGCGTTCGAGTGTCGGTCTTGGCGTCCGCTTTTGCAGCCACTGCGTCTTGTTTTGCAGCCGTAGCGTTTTGCCCGAACGCAGTCGCTGGGCCTGCAAGCAGCAGCGACGTCAATAAAATCGCGCCGCGGCAGATGGGGAAATAGCATTCGCGTGTAGCGCGAACGTTGGCATGACGAAAAAGGATCATCGCAGGCGGGCTCCGCTCAATAGGAATGCTCGAACTACAGGCGCCATTCTAACCTCGCGGAGTCCCCGACAAAACCTGCCGAGTAGGCTTTTCAGAACAACTGCAAAGTCCTGTGGCCTGGGTCTCGGACCCCTGAAGTCGCTCGTCAAGGTCCGGCCACAGCGAAGCCGGCCACAGAATTCGGAAAGAGAATCGCAACATTGCGGTTCGCCTAGTGAAACGCCTCGTTCGGCTGGACACTTTGTCGCGAAGTGTCGGGCTGCCATTTCCGAGCGCCGCCGACGGAGCCGTGAGCATCGCAGTTCGCATCGGGATCTGGAACCGGCGAATCGCATCTACCAGTCCCCTTTCAAGATGTCGTCCGGCGTATCGGCGCGCCAATTGGTTCTGAGCTGGAAGTTGCTCTTCCGCTGAGGAAGCCTGACCCGGTCTAAAACTGGCCGGATAGAAGCAGTCGAGTACGATTTACCCAGATGGCCAGACGCCAAATCACTTCGTCGATTCCTTTCTGACCGGAGATTCCTCACATGGCTCTCAAACAAATTCGCAGCGTTGCCGCCGACGCTCAGCCCCATTGGGTTGGGGACGGTTTCCCGGTCCGCAGCTTGTTCACCTATCAGAACAGCGCCGAGTTCGACCCGTTCTTGCTGCTCGATTACGCCGAGCCGCATCACTTTGCTCCCGCTAGCGCGCCGCGCGGCGTGGGCGAGCATCCGCATCGCGGGTTCGAAACCGTGACGATCGTCTACCAGGGGGAGCTTGAGCATAAAGACTCCGCCGGCAACCACGGCTCGATCGGTCCGGGCGACGTGCAATGGATGACCGCCGCCGGGGGCGTGGTCCACGAAGAGTTCCACAGCGAGCGATTCACGCGCGCGGGAGGCATGTTCGAGGTCGTGCAATTGTGGGTCAACCTGCCGGCGCGCGAAAAGCAGTCGCCGCCTCGCTATCAAGAGCTTTTGAACAGCCAGATCCCGATGGCGCCGCTGGCCGACTCCGCCGGCAGCGTCCGTGTGATCGCCGGCGAGTTCGAAGGCAAGCGCGGCCCGGCAAAAACGGTCACGCCGGTCAACGTGTGGGATCTGCGACTCGAAAAAGGAGCCCAGGTGTCGCTCCCCACGCCCGACGGTTACACCACGGTCCTCGTCGTGCAGCGCGGCGGGGTGAAGCTCAACGGCGGCCGCGTCGCCAGCGGCGTAAGCTTGGTCGTCTTCGAAAGGACCGGCGATCAGATTGCGCTCGAAGCGACCGAGACCGCTCGCGCGCTCTTGCTGTGCGGCCAGCCAATCGGCGAACCGGTCGTTGCGCATGGTCCGTTCGTGATGAACCAGCCGGAAGAAATCCGCCAGGCGTTTTTGGATTATCAAAGCGGACGGATGGGCCGGATCGGATGACGGCGGGAAAACTGGCGCGAGGTGAAGCGAGAAGTCGCCCGGTCCGCCGAGAGCGAGTCGACTCGCGATGCTACTGGACCATGGGAAGCATCGCTATGAGCTGGGCCGTGATGATCAACACTTCGAGCCCGAGGGCGCCACGGACGTCCCACTCAGAGAAGTGGCCACGCCCAGCGATCAGCACGATCAACGTGGCCACGGGGCACAGGACAAAAGTCGCCAGGCAAAACGCCCCGGTAAAGCCAAATATCGCCTCCCGCATGGGCAACGCCAAGAGTTCGCCCCAGTCGAGGCGACTGGCGACGCCAGCGCATATGACGCCGACCACATGGAGATAGATCACTGCTCGCAGCGCATTGCGAAAGCGGCGAGTGTCTCTTTCGTCTTCTTTCATCATCGCCATTTTACCGCCGAGGGTCATGGGAAGTCACGCGCAATCGGGGCGCACCCTGTTTAGATCCAATGGCCGACCAGCGCTCGGATGCAGCCCGTTCGGCAACTCAACCCCCTCATTTTATGATTGTTTCGTTTGTGTTGTTTGATCCATTCGAGTGATGGCGTGGCATTCGGAAAATCGGTAAGCTCAAGAAGCAATTTCGGAGCGCACTGGCAATATCGTTCGCACGCTCCCTAGAATTCAAAGCGCCGAACGCTGTGCTCGACGCAAATTATCCTCCGCAGAAAAAGGAAGACGAGTCATGAGCAAGTCATCGTCATCGCATGTCAATGGAGCCTCCGTGCTCGATACCCCGAGCGATCTTGAGCGCCACGGCGTGGAAGAAATCTGCGAGGAGCTCCGCAAGCTGCTGGCCGACGTCTTTACCCTCTACATGAAGACCAAGAACTTTCATTGGCACATGACCGGGCGGCATTTTCGCGATTACCACCTGCTGTTGGACGAGCACGCGGACCAGATTTTCGCGATGACCGACGACATCGCCGAACGGGCCCGCAAAATCGGCGGCACGACGCTCCATTCGATCAGCGACATCACCCGTTATCAGCGGTTGATCGACAATAACGAGGAATACGTCACGCCGACCGACATGCTCGCGGACCTCTCGGACGACAATCAGAAGCTCACGAAAATGATGCGCGCCACGCACAGCGTTTGCGACCAGCACAACGACGTCGCCACGGCCAGCATGCTGGAAGTCTGGATCGACCAGGCCGAGCGCAGAACCTGGTTCCTGTCGCAAATCGCCAGGGATTTGTAAGCACGCTTCGTCGCTGCAAACGAGCTCGCCATCGGCGGCTCGCCGCGATTGCGCAGGGGGCATGATCCGCTCTCTGCGCGGATGGCGCCGCGCCGAAAATTAGTCAACCATCGCGTGAAGTCGGGCCTCAGTCTCTCGGCCAAGCACTTCCCCTTCTATCCACAGT
>DASXPZ010000911.1:0-5150 GCA_036493275.1 Pirellulales bacterium | reverse complement strand
GACCCGCAGTCGCACGCCACGCTTCCTTTGGGCGTGGAGCCGGGGCGCGACGATCGTTCGATTTACGACGTTCTCACCGGCGACACCAGCCTGGCCGAGGTTCGTCGAAAGGTTACAGAGAATCTCTGGCTGGTCGGCTCGCACATCGATCTGGCGGCGGCCGAGATGGAACTGGCCGGCGTCGTCGGCCGCGAAGTCATCCTTCGCGATAAGCTGGCCGAAGAAACGGGCGCGCACGATTACCTGATTATCGATTGCCCTCCCTCGCTGGGCATTCTGACTATCAACGCCCTGGCGGCGGTGGACGAAGTGATTTTGCCGCTCCAGCCTCATTTTTTGGCGCTGCATGGCTTAGGGAAACTGCTCGAAACGATCGAGCTGGTCAAGCGTCGGTTGAACCCGCGCTTGCGATTAGGAGGCGTGGTCCTCTGCATGTTCGAGGCCGCCACGCGCTTGGCCGCCGAAGTCAGCCGCGACGTGGAAGTCTTTTTGGGACAATCGCGCGGCGGGCGCACGCCGTGGGCCGACGCGCACGTTTTCGAGACGCGGATTCGCCGCAATATCCGTCTGGCCGAGGCCCCCAGTTTCGGCCAATCGATCTTTGGCTACGCGGCTGATTCGAACGGGGCGGAAGATTACCGCCGCCTTGCCACCGAGGTGCTGGGCATGCCGGGCGCCACGGAAGCTGAAGAATCGCCGCGGGACGAACATGTCGTAGCGGGCTAGGTCTGCGGATTCCGAGCGCCGCCGTATTCCGATCAATCGATTTCTGGTTTGGCTCGCCGGCAACGCAAATCCAGTTCCAGCGTTGACTTACACAAGACCATTCTTGACTGAGGCATTGCCGCGGCATACGATCGATTTGGAGCCACCATCGGCGATTTTTCTTATGCTGCACTTACGCGAATTCGAAATCTCCACACTTGGCGTCACCAGCGCCATCGAGCGTTGGAAAGCTAACCATCACGCCGTACGCGCGGTTTGGAAGGTCGAGGATCTGATTTCCGAGGTTTGCGACGTCGCCGCTGAGGCGATCCGCATTCTGAAGCAAATACCCGAGCAGGGCTCATCGATACCAAAGACCCACCTGCTTGAGTTGGTCGGCGCTGTATTGCACGCAGTTCGCGACGCCGAAAACCTGGGCTCAGCCGCGGCCGAGCATTACAAGGTTGAGCGACTATCTGAGCTCCGTTCCTGCTTCTCCGAACTCTCCACGCTATTCGAGGCCGAATCGCGAATCATGGCGGTGGAAGGCCGGCTTCCGTCGCTGGAGCAATTGGCGACTATCGCGATCGAGCCTCCCAAAGAATGGCTCCATGAGCCGGATTGCCTTCCGAAATAATTGGCGCCGTATCACGTGGGCAAATTCACGCCAGGATTTCGGATCGGAGATATCGTCAGGGCGAATATTCCCGATGACGACGGCAATTATCCTGGCTATTCAAGGCCAACCATGTTTCTCCGCGGGCCCGATCGCGCGGGGAAAGTCTATTTGGTGGCGATTTCGACCAAAATCGAGCCGATGCAACGATTCTGGATCTTGCTTCCCTGGGCCGCGGGAGGCCACGCCGAGACAGGTTTGACGCAGCCTTGCGCCTTGAAGTGCGATTGGGTTGTTCCTTTCCAAGTGGCAAACATCGAGCACACCGGCAAAGCTCTCTCGATGGAAATCGTCGAATTAGCCACCGACTTCATTATCAGCGCTTATGAAGAGAAATCGCGGCGCTACAGCTGAATTTCGTTCTCGAGTGAATCGTCTGGTTGATAGAGCCGTGATCCAGCAGCCACTAAACAATCACGCTGACCAGCGCCTGAAAGCCTGGGTCGGAGCGGATCGGGTCGAAGTCGGTCTCGCGCCCCACCAGGTCGCGGAAGGCGGGATTGGCGCTGATCGCGCGGGACAAGCTAGCCAGCGCCTGCGATTTCGAGCCTTGCAGGCTGTAATAGCAGGCCAGGTTGTATTCGATCAGCGGCTCGGACGCATCGACCTCGCGAGCCCGCTCCAGGCTGTCGATTGCCTTGTCGAGCTGGTCGATACGTTTGTAGCACCAGCCCAGCGCCAACCAGGCGTGGATGTTGCTCGGCGCCAGATCGACGGCGTCGACCAGGACCGGCACAGCCTCCTGATAGCGCTCCAAGGCCCGCAGCGCCTCTCCTTTGAGATACAGGTGTTGTCCGCGGAACGTGCCTGGCTTGTCGATTCGATCCAACATTTCGAGCGCCTGCCGCGGCATATTCAGCTCGAGGTAGCCCTCGGCCTCGCGCAGCAAACGAGTCAACCGAATTCGATTCATCGCCGTCACAGTTCGATGACTCCTTGGCAAGCCAATGCCCGCGGTCCGCGATTCGCGCGGATCGTTGCGCCACGGTTATTTTACGCGCGAGTGGCTTAACGCCAAAATGCCAATCCGAGCAGAAAGCATAGCTCGCTTCGTTTAGATTCCGCTTGGCGCGCGACACAGCCGTCCAATCAACGACTCCTGCGGAGGCCTGTTCGTCGCCGGCCGGACGCCGCTTGTGACGTGGACACTGGCCGCGCGTGGTAATTTGGCGACAATTGTCCGCTGAACGTCCACGCCGGCGTGGCAAAAACGCTACGCGATTCGCGCGCGAGTTAGGGCTGTCCGTCAGCTCCAAGGCGTGACGGACGCAAGCTTTCCGTTCCATATCCGCAGCGCCGCGCAGTCGGTGGCTCAGCGCTTGCATTGGCAAAGCGACAGACCGCGGCCAATTGGGCGTCCGACGTAGCGTGGCGAGCGGAAAAATCGAGGTGGATGGAATGCGGCCGGAAACCTGTTCACGTCTGCGAATCTTTGCCATTGGCTTGGGGCTGGCGTGCGTTTGGTTTGATATCAATCTCGGCGAGGAGCCACGCCCTCAACTGGCCGGTTACGATTGGCGCCGCACCGTCGACGGCTGGGAAGAAACGCCCCGCTGGCAGCCACCTCCAACAACGACCTCCTTTGCGCGGCCGCTCCTCTGGGCCAGCGCGCTATCGGGCGCGGCGGCCGCTGCACTCTCGACGCGGTCCCTTACCACTTTCGAGGATCACCGGGGCGATGGGATCTCCGAGATGCAAATCGACGGCGCCGTCGAAATGGTTGTGGAATAGCTCGATCGAGCTGCTGCCCGCGTTGCAAGTTCCGCCTCTGTATTGCCTTACCTGGTGCGGATGGTTCAGAGCCGTGCAAGCGTGGGCCGGATTCTGCAAAATCCTGTTCCGATTTCGCACGGATTCTCGCGCCGGCCCCCACTATTACCAATGGGCGCACTAGCGCGCCCCTGCCGCTAGCCGTTGGGGGAGATTGGGAGAATTGCCATGCGATTGACGTTGCGGACGATGTTGGCCTATTTGGAGGGCGTGCTCGACGCCACCGACGCGGAGCAGCTCGCTCACAAGATCGACGAGAGCGAGTTCGCCGCCGGCTTGATGCACCGCACGCGCGACGTCACGCGTCGCCTGAAGTTGGGCGCCCCCAAGCTCGATGGCCGCGGCCTGGCTTCAGACCCGAACACCGTCTCGGAGTATCTCGATAACACCCTCCCGGCAGATCGCGTCCCGGAGTTCGAAAAAATCTGCCTTGAATCCGATGTCCACCTCGCCGAGGTGGCGTCGGTCCATCAAATTCTGGCGCTCGTCTTGGGAGAGCAGGCCGAATTCGATCCCATGATGCGCAGTCGCATGTACAAAGCGGTTGAAGAAGCTGACGCCATCGAGGCGGAAGCGCCCGAACCCGATCCCATGCCCGAGTCGAAGCCGGAGTTAGTAGGAGCCGGCCCCGCACATCCGTCCAAACCGCGCCGCAAGCTTGAGGTCCCGGACTACTTGCGCGAAGGCAAGGAGCCGCGCAACTATGTCCCCTGGGTCCTCGCCGCGGCGATCCTGGTCTGCGTCGGGGCAGGCTCGGTTCTGTTTGTCAATCTCGGGGGCAAGGACTGGGTCCTTGCAAGACTCGACCAGAATCAGCCCGAAGTCGCGCTGCTTCCCAATGATTCGAACGTTGTAAAAGCGCCGGTGGCGAAGGTTCCTGGCGGCCAGGCGCCAGGGGATTCATCCGATGCGTCAGTCGCCTACTCTGCCGCGAATCCTGACGGCGCGCCCGCGCACCCGCCTGATGTTGCGGGGACTGAAGCTGTCGCCGGCGCCGCAGGGGGGATTGGAGCAACGGGCGACAGCGCTGGGCCGGTCGATCCCGCCGAGCCTGAAAAAGAAATGGCGCAAGATAGCGGCGCCCAACCCGACGCGTCCGATGTAGCCGACGCCGCGGGGCCAAAGAAGGGCGAAGCTGCGACGCCTCCGAAGATTGGTTCGCTAACCACGAATGTGCCCAATGAATATCGAGATGAGCTCGACCCTGTGCCCGATGGCGAGGGCTTCATGCCCGATCCCGCTCCCGCGCCAATTACCGAACCCGCCCCACGGCCGGGGCCGCCGCCGGCAGCCGACGTCGCCGCGGATGACGCCAGTAAGCCTGCTCCCGCCAAAGGGGTCATTCCACGCGCTACTGTCAGCGTCTTGGACGACGACGCCTTGCGGCCCGCCGCCACGCCGGTAGCGCCTCCCGCGGCCGGAGCCACGGCGCCGATCGTCGGAAGATTGACGAGCGATAGCGAAGTCTTGCTTCGCCCCAGCGGCCCCGAGCACGCTTGGACCAGGCTCTCGACTCGTGACGTGCTTTCTGGCGGAAACGAGTTAATTGCGCTCCCCTCGTTTCGACCGAGCATCAACTTCAATACCCCAGGCGGCGCCACGGCGCAGCTATTGGGCGGTACCGTCGCCAGGTTACTTTCTCCGAACGCCAGCGGCGTTCCGGGGCTGCACCTCATTGACGGGCAGGTCGTGCTATCGACCGCCGGCCGGCCCGGCACTCAGCTTCAACTTCAGGTGGGAGACAAGCTCTATCTGGCCACGTTCGTCGATCCTGATTCGACTCTGGCTGTGGATGTTCGTCGCGTCATCCCCGAGGGGGGCGATCCCATTCGGGACCCGGCGCGCACCACCGCCGAGTTGTACGTCGCCAGTGGCGTTGTCGATATCGGCCCGTTGTCCGGTGGCAAACACGAGGCGCTCACGGTTCCCGATCGAAAAACGCTGATGGGCGTTCCGGGGCAAGAGGGGGTCGTGAATAATGCTAACGCCACTCTGCCAT